>USFK01000011.1 GCA_900553935.1 uncultured Collinsella sp. | reverse complement strand
TATTGTGAACCGCTTGGTGTTTATCGTAGTTATGATTGTGATGGGATTAAACCAGCTCGGAAAACTTCGCGAAGCCCAGTTTCCGAGAGGAAGTGTCCGGCTGCCGCCCCGGCCGACCAGGTCACACTACACCGTGTGCTGCGGCAGGTCCTGCAGGGCGATGACGTCCATGCCCATGTCGTTGGCGCTGCCGTGACCCTGCTGGTCCTCGCGCACCGCCTCGATGGCACTCACATACGTGTTAGCGGCAGACATCGCGGTCACGCAGGTCACACCGCGGCGCACCGCCTCGGTGCGCAGCAGATAGCCGTCGCCACGCGAGCCCGGACCGTACGGCGTGTTGATGATCACCGCGATCTTGCCATCGGCAATGAGGTCGCCGATGTTGGGGCGCTCGCCGTCGTGCGGGCCGCTAATCTTCTCCACGATCTCGCACGTCACGTTGCCGCCGCGCAGCACGCGCGCCGTGCCCTCGGTGGAGCAGATATCAAAGCCCAGGTAGCGCAGGATACGCGCGACCGAAAGGATATGACGCTTGTCGCGGTCGCACACGCTGATGAACACCTTGCCGGCGCTCGGGTCGGGCAGCTTGTAGTCGATCGCCAGCTGCGTCTTGGCGTATGCCTCGGGATAGCTCTTGGCGATACCCATGACCTCGCCCGTCGACTTCATCTCGGGCCCCAGGATAACGTCGGCGCCCGGGAAACGGCCCCAGGGCATAACGGCTTCCTTCATGCAGAACCAGTCCAGCTGACGCTCGTCGCTCGGCAGGCCCAAGCTCGCGATGGAATCGCCCGCCATGATACGCGCCGCGCACTTGGCCAGCGGCACGCCGGTGGCCTTGGAGATAAACGGCACGGTACGGCTGGCACGCGGGTTGGCCTCGATCACGTAGACGGTCTCGCCCTTGATGGCATACTGCACGTTGACCAAGCCGCGTACGCCCAGCGCCATCGCGATGTGGCGCGTGGTCTCGCGGAGCTTCGCCTGCAGGCTCTCGCTAAAGCTAAACGGAGGGATGCAGGTCGCAGAGTCGCCGGAGTGAATACCGGCCTCCTCAATATGCTCCAGGATGCCGCCGATGTAGACCTCTTCGCCGTCGCACAGGGCATCGACATCGGACTCAATCGCACCCTCCAGGAAGCGATCGAGGTACACCGGGTAGTCGGGGCTAATGCGCGCGGCCTCGGCCATGTAATCGCGCAGATGCTCGGCATCGTAGGCGATCATCATGCCGCGGCCGCCCAACACATAGCTCGGACGCACCAGAAGCGGATAGCCGATGTGCGCGGCCACGGCCTCGGCCTCCTCAAACGAGGTGGCCTGGCCCGCCGGCGGGTACATGATGCCCAGCTTGTCGAGCAGAGCGGCGAAGAGCTCGCGGTCCTCGGCAAAATCGATGGCGTCGGGCTTGGTGCCCATAATGTTCACGCCGCTCTCCTCGAGCATGCGCGCCAGCTTAAGCGGAGTCTGGCCGCCGAGCGTCACCACGACGCCGTCGGGGCGCTCGACATCGATAACGTCCATGACGTCCTCGTAGGTGAGCGGCTCAAAGTACAGACGGTCGGACGTGTCATAGTCGGTCGAGACGGTCTCGGGATTGCAGTTGACCATGATGGTCTCGAAGCCGCGGGCCGCCAGCGCGTAGCTCGCGTGCACGCAGCAGTAATCGAACTTGATACCCTGGCCAATGCGGTTGGGGCCGGCGCCCAGGATCATCGCCTTGGGCTTGTCCGCCGGCGTGGTCTCGTCGGGAGCCACGCACTTCTTGGCATCCGGGCTCGTGCGGTAGATGTTCTCGTACGTCTTGTAGTGGTACTCCGTGGCGCTCGAGAACTCGGCCGCGCAGGTATCGACCGTCTTCATGCTGGGAACCACGCCCAGACCCTTGCGATAGGCGCGCACAAAGCGCTCGTCCGAGCCGGTCAGCGCGGCAATCTCGGCGTCGCTCGTGCCGTATTGCTTGAGCAGGCGCATCGCGTCGGCGTCGATATCCTCCACACGCAGGCCGCGGATGCTCTCCTGGACCTGCACCATGTCGTTGATACGATTGAGGTACCACGGATCGATACCGCAGATGGCATGGATGCGGGCGATGTCCCAGCCACGGCGCAGGGCCTCGACCACAAAGAAGATGCGGTGCTCGGTCGGGGTGCCCACGGCCTGGGCGAGCCCATCGTCGCTCAGCTTGTCGGCACCTTCCTTGCCACCGGCGCAGATGCCCTGGTGACCATCCTCCAGCGAGCGCATGGCCTTGCCGAAGGCCTCCTCAAAGGTGCGGCCGATCGCCATAATCTCGCCCACGGCCTTCATGCGCGTGGTGAGCGTGGGGTCGGTACCCTTGAACTTCTCGAAGGCGAAGCGCGGCACCTTGACCACGCAGTAGTCAATCGTGGGCTCAAAGCAGGCAGGCGTTGCCTTGGTAATGTCGTTGACGATCTCGTCGAGCGTGTAGCCCACGGCAAGGCGCGCGGCGGCCTTGGCGATGGGGAAACCCGTGGCCTTGGAGGCCAGCGCGGACGAACGGCTCACGCGCGGGTTCATCTCGATGACGATCAAACGACCGGTGTTGGGGTTCACGGCAAACTGCACGTTGGAGCCACCGGTCTCGACGCCGATCTTCTCCAGGATGGCGAGCGAGGCCACGCGCATGCGCTGATACTCAAGGTCGGAGAGCGTCTGCGCCGGCGCCACGGTGATGGAGTCGCCGGTGTGCACGCCCATGGGGTCGAGATTCTCGATGGAGCACACGATGATGCCGTTGCCGACGTGGTCGCGCATGACCTCCATCTCGTACTCTTTCCAACCCTCGATGGACTCCTCGACCAGCACCTCGTGGGCGGGCGAAAGCTCAAGACCCTGGCTCACGATGGAGACGAGCTCCTCGTGGGTATGCGCGATACCGCCACCGGCACCGCCGAGGGTAAAACTCGGACGCAGCACGCAGGGATAGCCCACGCGCTCGGCGATGGCCTCGGCGTCAGCCACGCTATAGGCGTAGCCCGAGCGCGCGACCTCCAGGCCGATCTCGGCCATGGCCTCGTTAAAGAGCTTGCGGTCCTCGCCGCGCTCGATGGCGGCCAGGTCGCAACCGATCATCTCGACGCCGTACTTGTCGAGCGTGCCGTCTTTCGCCAGCTCGACGGCGGCGTTCAGACCGGTCTGGCCGCCCAGCGTGGGCAGCAGCGCGTCCGGGCGCTCTTTCTTGATTACGCGCTCGATAAACTCGGCGGTGATGGGCTCGACATAGGTGCGGTCGGCAAGACCCGGGTCGGTCATAATGGTCGCCGGGTTGGAGTTGACCAGGATGACCTCAAAGCCATCCTCCTTGAGCACCTTGCAGGCCTGGGCGCCGGAGTAGTCAAACTCACAGGCCTGGCCAATAACGATAGGGCCCGAACCAATGACGAGGATGCGCTTGATGTCAGTACGTTTAGGCATGTTAGTTCTCCTCGTTCTTGGTCGCGGCGAAACCACCATCGGCAAAATTCCAGCCGGCGAGGCGGTCCTTCGCGGTGTCGATGTCCAGGTAGTTCTCCTCGCCGTCCATGAGTCGCGTAAAGGCGGTAAAGAGATAGTGGGCATCGGTGGGGCCGGGCGAAGCCTCGGGATGGTACTGGACCGAGAAGCACGGGGCGTCGAGCAGCTGGATGCCCTCGGCGGTGCCGTCGTTGAGGTTCACGTGCGTCAGGCGAATGCGGCCGAAGCGCTCGTTCATCACGACCGGCGCGATGCCGCGGCGCACCCAGACGCGCAGGTCGCCATCGGCCGCATGCTCGGTCTCGCCGCCGGAAAGTTCCGGGATCAGTTTGCCCAGACTGGGGAACAGCAGGCCAAAGCCGTGGTTTTGCGCGGTAATCTCCACGCGACGGCTCACCAGGTTCATAACCGGCTGGTTACCGCCACGGTGACCGAACTTAAGCTTTTCCATTTGGGCGCCGCACGCCAAGCTGATCATCTGGTGACCAAGGCAAATGCCAAAGACCGGCACCTTGCCGATCAGCTGCTGCACCTGCTCGTAGGTCTCCACCACGGCATCGGGGTCGCCGGGGCCGTTGGATAAAAAGACACCGTCGGGATTCATGTCGAGCACCTCACTCGCGGGCGTATCCCACGGCACGACAGTAAGGTCGCAGCCGGCGCGGACGAGGCCCTCCAGAATGCCGCGCTTCACGCCGCAGTCGTAGGCGACCACGTTGTGGCGGGCAGGAGCGGCAGGGGCAAGCGCAAAATTATGCTCGGCGGGCAGATCGCTCGCGGCAAAAGCGTGGGGCTCAGAGCAACTCACGGTCTTGACCAGATTCTCGCCCACCAGCGTCGGCGCTGCGGTCAGACGCTCGGCAAGCTCGTCGATGTCAAAGATCTCGGTCGAGATAATGCCCATCTTGGAACCGTTGTCGCGCAGGTGGCGCACCAGGGCTCGGGTGTCGACGCCCTCGATGGCGACGATGCCGTGGGCACGCAGGTATTCCGGCACGCTCACGGCCGAGCGCCAGTTAGAAGGCGTGGCGCACATGTCGCGCACGATCATGCCGCGCATAGCGGGAGCGCTCGCAGGGCGAGCGGTATCGCCGGGGAAGGCCGACTGGACGTCGATCTCGTCGATGCCGTAGTTGCCGATCTGCGGATAGGTCATGGTTACGATTTGGCCGGCATAGCTCGGATCGGTCATAACCTCAAAATAGCCCTCGAGCGAGGTGTTGAAGCAGACTTCGCCGGTTGCGGTACCCTCGGCACCACATGCACGTCCATAAAAAATGGTCCCATCCTCAAGATACAGGATACAGGGACCGCAGGTGCCCTTGCTGGTTTTGGCCAGCATACGCTGGCAAAGCTCGCTGGGCGCGAAGGTGCGGGCGGCAGCGCCCGCGGTATGGTTGTTCGCCATAATTCTCCTTCCCGGTCTCACAGGACCGGCTTAAAGGTGTGTAGTTAGGCCTCGCGGTATTGTAACCGCAAGCATGCCTCATGGCGTTAATTTCATCAAATTGTTTACGAAATGATAATTATGACTTTCTATGCATAATGATTTTTCTGGGACGGGGATTAAAAATCATCCCGCGGGGCTTGTGGCTCACGCGGGATGACGGCGTCTTACTTTTTCTTGTCCTGTTCCAGCAGATCGGACGGTGAGCGATCGGGCTTGCCGCCGCGGAAAATCTCGCGGCCATGCAGACGATGCTCCAGGTCACGTTCGGCCTTTTCCTCGTCAATCTTGGTCTGGCTCACCACCGGGTCCTCGATCAGCGACGAAACCGAGTTCACCTGTTTTTGAATGCGCTCGGCAATGGTGTCGTCCATGCTTACGATGCGCATCTTCCAGTCGATACTCGTGGCGTTGGATGAGCTCTTGGTCCACACAAACGTCAAAATGGCGCTCTGATGACCCCGCGCGGGAAACATGCCAAAGAAGGAATCGTGCTGAATGTTGCTATCCTCGTCGATATAGGCGTGAACGTTATACACCACGCGGTCGATCTTATCGTTGAGCAGCGCGTTGGTCGCAAGCGCAGCGGCCTGAATCTGCCCGTTGGACAGCAGCTCGAGCTCGTTGGCAGACGATGTGTCCAACACCGTCACCTCGACCGTGCCCGTACGCTCATCAGCTTCATCGACGGTAAAGTCGAGCGGGAACTGCGTAAAGCCGTTACCCCACTCAAGGCCGCCCTTCAGCGCCGTCGAAACGGTATCGACTGAAACGCTCTCGGACAGGTTGGCGGTGTTCAGACGACGCATCACGCCGTAGCCAATCTGCATGCCCACGATCAGCACCAAAATACCAATGACCACGGCCATCGCGGTCTTCGTAATGGTATGGCTCACCTGCGAGCCCGAAGGATCGTCCTCGGACAGCGGGTCGATATGTTTTGCCTGGCTCGCGCGGTCCTCGCTGCGCAGCTGCGCTAGCGCCGCTTTGTCACCGCGCTTGGCCGCAGCCTCCTTCTCACGCATGCGCTCGGTTCGCTTTTTGGCAAGCGTGGGATCCAAGACACCGGATGCATCGATTTCGGAGAATAACTCCGTCACTTCTTCCGGAGTCAAAGGGTTCTTGTCAGCCATAAACTTCCTGTCATATCAATCAGTCGAGCTCGTGCGCACGCGCACCTTCGAACTGCATTCGATAGTAACGGGCATAGGTGCCGCCACGGGCGAGAAGCTCCTCGTGCGTGCCACGCTCCACAACGCGACCATGCTCAACGGTCGCAATCTCATCGGCATGCTTAATAGTCGAAAGACGATGGGCAATGATAATCGTGGTGCGGCCGCGTGCCAGCTCTTCGAGTGACTCCTGCACCGCCTCCTCGCTCTCGTTATCCAAAGCACTCGTCGCCTCGTCCAAAATCAGGATCTTGGGGTTCTTGAGAAACACGCGCGCAATGGCAACGCGCTGCTTCTGTCCACCCGAAAGACGGCTGCCGCGCTCGCCCACCACGGTGTCGTAGCCCTGAGGAAGCGATTCGATAAAGGTATCGATATTGGCGCGGCGGGCAGCCTCGGCAATTTCTTCCGCCGTAGCGCCCGGCTTGCCGTAGGCGATGTTCTCGCCGATTGTTCCGTCAAACAGGTAGACATCCTGCTGCACCAGGCCGATGGCGCGGCGCAGGCTCTGCTGCGTCACATCGCGCACGTCCTGACCGTCGATGCTAATGGATCCGGCAGCCACGTCATAAAAGCGCGGCAGCAGCGAACAGGTCGTGGACTTGCCACCGCCCGAAGGGCCAACCAAAGCGATGGTCTGCCCGGGCTTGATGGACAGATTCATATGGTCGATAACGGGACGCTCTTCGGCATCACCCTCGCCCAGCTCAACATCCTCGTAGTTAAAGCACACGTCGTGATAATCCACGGCGCCGGCAGTCACCTGCAGATCCGTAGCGCCCGGCTTGTCCTGGATATCCGGCGCGGTCGAGAGCACCTCGTCCATACGCTTAAAGCCGGCGATAGCCTTCTGATACGTTTCGGCCGAATTGACGAGTGTCTCGAGCGGCGTGCAGAACAGCGAAATATAGAGTGCAAAGGTCGCCATATCGACCGCCTGCAGCTGTCCCTGGGCGACCAGCCAGCCGCCCAGCAGTACCACGATCACATAGAGCACACCCGAGAGCAGGCCATACGTCGCAGTATAGACGCCCATGGCGTGATACATGTTCTCCTTGGACGAAAGGTAGCGGTCGTTAGAGGCACGGAATTTGGCACGCTCGGCCTCCTCATTGGCAAAGCTCTTGACCACGCGCATGCCCGCCAGCGAATCCTGCAGCTGTGCATTGATGCCGCTGATTTTTTTGCGATTGTCGCTAAAGACCTCGCGCATGCGCATGTTCTGCCAAAACATGATGACCGAAAACGCTGCTGTCACCGCAGCCATGGCAAGCGCCAGCACCGGGGCGATGGTAAAGAGGATCACAAACGAGCCGATAATCTCGATGCCGCAGATGATGATCCACTCGGGCACGTGGTGCGCCGCCTCGCAGATATCGAACAGGTCGTTGACCACGCGGCTCATCATGTCGCCCGAGCTGTTACGGTCGAAGTACGCAAAGCTAAAGCGCTCATACTGGTCGAACAGGTCCTCGCGCATCTTGGACTCCATGCGCGCACCCATCACGTGACCCCAATAGCTCACAAAATAGCGGCAGGCGCAGCGGACGGCATACATCAGCACCAAGCCCACCGCAATCATGCCGAGCGCCTGCATAATGACAGCCTGACCCTGAGTAAAGAGCCCACCGGTCAAATTGCGCAGAATAATAGGAAACGCAAGGTCAATGGCAGCAAGCACCAGAGCGCAAACAGTATCGGCAACAAAAAGCCCCATCTGGGGCTCGTAATACGAGAGAAACCTTTTCAGCATAATCACCTTACGCGGTTTTACCAAACCGCGTTTCATCTCGACGCTGCAAGTGCCCCATTTGGACAATCTGGCCTTCAATCGTCGGTCGCGTACATCCATACGCTTCCCTCCTCTTTTAGGCCACCTTGTCTCAAATGGAGCACTTTCGCTGACTTACACAAACCTGCGGGATCATTCCCGCTCGTTACAATTCGGCTCCGCCCAGTCTGTGCGCGATGCTATCACAGGCCAAGGCGCCCACGACGGTCTTGGCGTCTTCGATCTTGCCGTCGAGCACGGCGTCGATCAGCTCGTGCAGCGGCACCAGGTCCACGTTGACAAACTCGTCATCATCGGGGTTGGGCGCATCAAACTCGAGCTTGGTAGCCAAGTAGATGTGGATGATCTCATCGCAAAAACCGCAGGACGTGACAATCGACGTCAAAAAGCGAATGCGACCAGCCCTAAAGCCCGTCTCCTCATGCAGCTCGCGTTTGGCGCAATCGAGCGGGTCCTCGCCTGGATCGAGCTTGCCGGCGGGAATCTCGACCGTCACGCGGTCGATGGCGGTGCGGTACTGACGCACCAGTACGATCTTGCCGCTCTCGGTCAGCGCCACAACGGCCGCCGCACCCGGATGGCGAACGATATCGCGGGCGCTGCGGCGACCGTTGGGCAGCTCAACCTCAAGACGGTGGACGTCGAGGATCTTGCCCTTCCAGGCGCACTCCTCCGAAAGAATCTTCTCGTGCAGCTCGACATCGTGCGGGTCGTCGTCGCCCAACACCAGCGCCGGCTCGTCAGCGACCTCGCCACCAGGCTCGCCCTCGGCGTGCCCATACATGCGGCTGTCCTCCTCGACGATCTGCGCATCCACGAGCTCTTCGTTCTTCTCGTCCATCCGTCTCATTCCTCTCGGATTTTAGGCATCCCAGGCGTCGCGGCCGCGCAGCGCGCGCAGGCCGATGTCGTGGCGCAGGGTCTTGCCTTCAAAAGCAATCTTCTCGCAGGCCTCGTAGGCAAGGTTGCGAGCGTTCTCGAACGTGTCACCCAGAGCGGTCACGGCAAGCACGCGGCCACCATTGGTCACGAGCTGGCCGTCCACCACGGCAGTGCCCGCGTGGTACACGGTCACGTTCTCCATGGCCTCGGCATCCTCAATACCAGTGATGACCTTGCCCTTCTCGTAGCTGCCGGGATAGCCCGCGCTCGTCAGGACAACGGCCACAGCCCACTCGTCACGCCAGTCGAGCTCAATCTGATCGAGCTCGCAGTTGGCGCAGGCGAGCATGACCTCAACCAGGTCATTCTTAAGGCGCGGCAGCACGACCTGCGTCTCGGGGTCGCCAAAGCGGGCATTGAACTCCAGCACCTTGGGGCCGGCAGGCGTGAGCATAAAGCCGCCATACAAGCAGCCGCGGTAGTCGATGCCCTCGGCAGCGAGCTCGGCAACGGTCTGCTCCATGACCTTCACCATGGTGGCGTGCTCCTCGTCGGTCACGATGGGCACCGGGCTGTAGACGCCCATGCCGCCGGTGTTGGGGCCCTTGTCTCCCTCGAGCGCGCGCTTGTGGTCCTGCGAGGTGGCCATGGGGCGCACGGTCTTGCCGTCGGTAAAGGCCAAAAGCGAGCACTCGGGGCCGGTCAGCATCTCCTC
The DNA here is from genome assembly GCA_900553935.1 of uncultured Collinsella sp. Lineage (GTDB taxonomy): Bacteria > Actinomycetota > Coriobacteriia > Coriobacteriales > Coriobacteriaceae > Collinsella. The sequence continues at coordinate 9,455 of USFK01000011.1, read as the reverse complement.
GATAACCACGGTGTTGCCGGCATCGCCAAAGGTGCCGCCGAAGCACTCGCGCACGGCCTCCTCGGCCTGCTCAAGTTCGGTCGCCACGATAACGCCCTTGCCCGCGGCAAGGCCGTCGGCCTTGACGACCAGCGGGGCGCCCTGCTCACGCACGTAGGCAAGAGCCGAAGCCTCGTCGGTAAACGAGCCGTAGGCTGCCGTCGGGATACCGGCGCGCTCCATGAGCTGCTTGGAGAACAGCTTGGAACCCTCCATCTGGGCACCCTCGGCACCCGGGCCAAAGCAGGGAATACCCGCCGCGCGCACGGCGTCGGCCACGCCCGCCACGAGCGGAGCCTCGGGGCCAATTACCACGAGTCCGCATCCGTGGCTCTGCGCAAACGCCGCCACGGCCGCAGGATCGCAATCGTCGAGAACAACGTTCTCGCCACAGCTCGCGGTGCCGCCGTTGCCCGGCGCGATGTAGAGCTTGCCGGCGCGCGGTGATGCTGCGAGCTTAGCTGCCAAAGCATGCTCACGGCCGCCGCTGCCCAACAACAGGATGTCGATGGTTTGAGTGTCCGCCTTCAAGGGTGCCTCCTCTATGGATGAATGGCCCGCTCCGCGCGAGCCCTTTGCAAGCAAATATACCCCTCGGCCGCCCGCTTGGGCTGCAAAGGGGTATATCGCAATAACCAAATAGTCCCGATTACTTCCAGAATCGGTTGATGATCTGCTCGCGACCGGCGCCGACGCCAATGAACGTCACGCGGGTGTGTGCCAGATCCTCGATAAACGCCACGTAGTCCTGAGCCTCCTGCGGCAGCTCATCAAAGCTGCGGCAACCGGTGATGTCGCACTTCCAGCCGGGGAGCTCCTCGTAGATGGGCTTGGCATGCTCAAAGCGCACCTGATGCTCGGGCACGCTGGTGTAGCGCTCGCCATCGACGTCGTAGGCCACGCACACCTTGATGGTGTCGAAGGCCGAAAGCACGTCGAGCTTAGTCAGGGCGATATCGGTGAGGCCGTTGACGCGTGAGGCGTAGTTGGCGATGGGGCCGTCGAACCAGCCGCAGCGACGACGGCGACCGGTGGTCACACCGTACTCATAGCCCTCCTCGGTCAGCGTGTGACCGGCCTCGGACTCATAGGAAAGCTCGGTGGGCATGGGGCCCGAACCTACGCGGGTGATATAGGCCTTCATGACGCCCAGCACGCGGTCGACGTTCTTCATGCCCACGCCGGAGCCGGTGATGGCGCCGCCGGCGGTGCAGTTGGAAGACGTCACGTACGGATAGGTGCCGTGGTCGATGTCGAGCAACGTCGCTTGGGCGCCCTCAAACAGCAGGTCCTTGCCCTCATCGATCATGTTGTTGAGCAGCAGGCTCGTCTCGGTGATGTAGGGACGCAGGCGCTCGGCCATGGGCAGGTACTCGTCGCAAATCTGGTCCACGGTGTAGGTGGGCAGGTTGTAGATGAGCTCAAGCTCGGGGTTCACGCGGGCGAGAGCGGTCTCCAGCTTGTCGCGGAACAGCGCCTCGTCCAGCATATCCTGCATGCGCAGGCCAATGCGGGCCATCTTGTCCTGATAGCACGGACCGATACCGCGCTTGGTGGTACCGATGTTCTTCTTGCCGAGCTTCTGCTCAAAGGCGCCATCCAGGTCGATGTGGTACGGCATGATGACATGCGCGTTGCCGCTAATCTTGAGGTTCTTGGTGGTGATGCCGTCGGCCTCGAACATGTCGATCTCCTCAAGGACAACCTTGGGGTTGACGACGCAGCCGTTACCGATCACCGACACATGGTCGGAATACATGATGCCGGAGGGCACCTGGTGCAGGCCGTACTTCTTGCCGTTGACGACGATGGTGTGGCCGGCGTTGTTGCCGCCCGAGTAGCGCACGACGGCATCGAAGTCGCCGGCGACCAGGTCGCAGATCTTACCCTTGCCCTCATCGCCCCACTGGGCACCGACCAAAACGGTTGACGGCATGTTTACTCCTTACATTCATGGACTGTCTACGCGCCACGCCGGCACGCAGAAGCACAAAACATTCCCAGTATACCCGTGCAACGGGCGCCTGTCCTACTCCTCGGCATGTGCCCCATCAAGCTCATAGAACTTGGTGGATGCCGGCAGGAACATCAGGTCGACGTCGCCGATCGGGCCCGAACGGTTCTTGGCCACGACGATACGCGTAACGCCCTCGTCGGGTCGATCGTCGCGCGAGGCTTCGGCCTCGTCGGCGGAGCGGTCCAAGAACATAACGATATCGGCGTCCTGCTCGATGGAGCCCGATTCACGAAGGTCGGAAAGCTGCGGGCGCTTGCCGGTACGGGATTCGACCTGACGCGAGAGCTGCGACAGCGCGATGAGCGGGATCTTGAGTTCCTTGGCCATGATCTTCAGACCACGCGACATCTCGGAGACCTCGACGGTACGGCTCTCGGAGCGGCGTCCCGGCGGAGGACTCACCAGCTGCAGGTAGTCCAGGATGATGATGGCCTTCTCCTTGTTGTGGAGCATGCGGCGGCTCTTGGCGCGAATCTCGGTCACTGTGGTGCCGGGCGTATCGTCAATCAGAATATCGAGCTTGGACAAGGTCTGCGTGGCCTCGTTGATATTGGCCCACTGCTCGGGGCTAATGCGGCCCATGCGGAAGTCACTGATCGAAATCATGGCGTAGGCGCAAATCAGACGCTGGGCAATTTCCTTGCCCGACATCTCCAGCGAGAAGAAGCCGACGGTATAACCGGCCGCGGCAGCGTTGAGCGCCAGATTCAGGGCGAACGACGTCTTACCCACAGCAGGGCGGGCGCCGATGATGATGAGCTGGCCCTCGCGAAAACCCATGAGCATGCGGTCGAGCGACGGGAAGCCCGTGGGCACGCCCGCAGCCTGGCCGCCTGCCTGGCACACTTCCTCGGCCTCGTTATAGGCCTCGACCATAAACTCGGTCAGCGTCTTGTAGCTCGACTTGACCTCGCGCGCCGTGACCTTGAGCAACTTGCTCTCGGCCAGCTCCACGACCTCTTTGGTATCGGTGGGAGCGTTATAGGCCAGCGCGTTGATCTCGTTGGTGGCGCCGATCAGCTCACGCAGCATCGAATCGCGGCGAACGATAGCGGCATGGTGCTGCCAGTTGACGAGCGACAGGGTCTGACCCATCAACTCCAAAATGTAGGCCTCGCCGCCCACGGCATCAAGCTTGTTGATGCTTCGCAGGTAATCGATCAGCGAGATGGAGTCGATGGGAATGCGGCTGTTGTACATATCGACCATCGCGGTATAGATGGTCTTATGAATGGGCCGGTAGAAGTCATCGGGCTGCAGCTCGACCTGGGCCTCTTCGACCACCTCGGGCGATAGCAGCATAGCGGCCAGTACATTGGCCTCTGCATCTTGGTTTTGGGGAAGACCCAACTTGGAGCCGCGGTCCTCAACCGTCAGCCCGGTCTCCCTATCGTCATATGCCATGAGCATCCTCATTCATATCGCTTGCGAGCATCCATAGTATCAGCCACGGTCCCAAAACGCGCCGCGCGCCGCCAATCATCACCGAACCAAACGGATGAACGGTCCTGTATATAGGACTTCGACGCAACGTTCACCATGACACTCACTCAGCGCAAAAAACAAAAGGGCGCCCTGGTTTCCCAGAGCGCCCTTCTTAGAACAAGATTGTTGCGTTGCAGCAAATGCTACTCGGCAGCAGCCTCAGTCTCGACCTCGGCGGTCTCGGCCTCGGCGACCTCAGCGGCCTCCTCGACCTCAGCCTCGGCAGCGAGCTCCTCGGCGGTAACGCCGACGAGAACGACAACCTCGGCCTTGATCTCGCGGTACAGCGAGATGGCAACGGTGTGGGCACCGGCAACCTTGATGGGCTTACCGAGCTCGACGCGCTTGCGGTCGATGTCCATACCGAGCTGAGCCTTGATGGCGTCAGCGATCATAGCGGCGGTAACGGAGCCAAAGAGGATGCCCTCGTCGCCGACCTTGACGTCAACGGTGACCGTCTTGCCCTCGAAGGCAGCCTTGGTCTCGTTGGCGGTAGCCAGACGGACGGCCTCGCGCTTGGCGATGTTGTTGCGACGCTCGTCAAGCTGCTTGAGGTTGCCCTTGGTGGCGGCAACAGCGAGCTTCTTGGGGAACAGGAAGTTCTCAGCGTAACCCTGAGCGACCTCTACGACGTCACCCTCGCCGCCCTTGCCCTTGATCTCATCGAGAAGAATAACCTTCATGATGCGTCTCCCTTCTTAGCCGCGGTCGCGGTTGCCACGAGAGGAAACCACGGGGACGGTGTACGGCAGGAGAGCCATCTCGCGGGCGCGCTTGATGGCGTTGGCGATGTCATGCTGATGCTGCGTGCAAGCGCCAGTGACGCGACGGGGCTTAATCTTGCCACGGTCGGTCATGTACTTACGGAGAAGCTGAGTGTCCTTATAGTCGATGAACTCAGTGTTCTCCTTGCAGAACTGGCAGTACTTACGACGCGGCTGACGTGCAGAAAAATCATTAGCCATGTCAAAATACCTTTCGTTTGGCAACTTCGGCGAACCGAAGCCGCCTCTCACTCAAAAATAGGTGAACAACCCTTAGAACGGGATGTCCTCATCGTAGACGTCGACCGCGGGCGGCGTAGCCACCGGTGCGGCAGGACGTGCTGCGGGCGCGGGAGCTGCGGGGGCGTAACCGCCCTGGTCGTAGCCACCCTGGCCACCACGGGAGCTCATAAACTCGATCTCATCGACGATAACCTCAAGCTTGCTCCGGCGCTGGCCGTCGCGCTCCCAAGAGCTGTAGCGCAGCTTGCCCTCGATCGCGACCTTGTTTCCCTTTGCCAGGAAACGGCTCACGGCCTCGGCGCGGGTGCCGAACATGGTGCAGTCGACAAAGTTGGGATAGTCCTCCCACTCGCCAGTCTGCGCGTTGCGGCGACGATCGTTCACGGCGACGCCAAAGGACAGAACCTGGGTTCCGCCGGCGGTGGCGCGCAGCTCGGGATCGCGGGTGAGGTTACCGGTGATGTTCACTCGATTGATGCTCATAACTCACTACTTCCTCTTGGGGCACAAGCCCAGTCCAAAACGACAGTCTTACTCCTGGTCGTCGCGACGGACGATCATGTGGCGGACCACAGCGTCGGTGATGCGCAGGACGCGATCAAGCTCGGCGATCTGGGTAGGATCTGCGTGGAAGTTGATGAGGGTGTAGTCACCATCGGTGAGGTCGTTGATCTCGTAGGCGAGCTTGCGCTTGCCCCACTCGTCAACGGAGTCGACCTTGCCAGCGCCCTCAGCGATCGTGGTATCGATACGCTTCATAACAGCGAGACGAGTCTCGGGGTCGAGCGACGGGTCAACAAAGAACAGCAGTTCATAAGCCTTCATATTGTCACCTCCTCTGGGCAAATGTGGCTTCAGGTCGTGAAGGTGCGCCTGAAGCAGGAAAAGACTTGGTAATAATATCTTTCAACCTCCTAGGCTGCAAGAATATGCAGCTACAACCTCATGACCTCCACATATGTCCATGCTCACACGGCACTTCATGCGCATTCCAACCAAATGCTGACCAAATGCTTGACGGATCTGTGTTCAAGATACGGTGCCGTGGGGACAAGCTGAGCCAAGCCGCAGGTCAGCGGGCACAAGGCTGTGGTCGCAAAATGCATACCAGTGGCCCACAGCACCACCCAAAGATTTTTAAATTCATTGCCAAGTCGCTTATGAATACCCTTTTTTGAACAATTGAGTTGATCAACCACGCTGGTCGGAAGCCGTTTTTTGGGACCTCAAGCCCCACTGCAGCGCCAAGCACGGCCAAGCGTTTTAAAAAATGCCAACTTTTCTGTTTGCACTTTGCGATTCCTCGTGTATACTGACTTTCGCATTTAACGGAGAGTTGTCCGAGTGGCCGAAGGAGCACGATTGGAAATCGTGTAGGCGTCAAAAGCGTCTCCAGGGTTCAAATCCCTGACTCTCCGCCAGTTAATTCCAAAGCAGGCCTTCGAGCCTGCTTTGTTTTTACCCCACGCGGAGGGGTGGCAGAGTGGTTGAATGCGGCGGTCTCGAAAACCGTTTGGCCTGTATAAGGTCACGAGGGTTCGAATCCCTCCTCCTCCGCCATTAGATGGTATGAGCCCCAGCAATGGGGCTTTTTTCTTTTTTGGGCACATTTCAATAACGCGCAGGAGGAGGGATTCGAACCCGTCCTTCCCTCAAAAACATGTACATCACCCTCCAAAAACGACATTTTTCGACATCTTTGAAGGCTGGCGTACATGTTTGGATTGAGCTCACGGAAGTGGCACTATTCGGAAGGTACCTCTTCGTCTCGCATGCCTTTCCAGTTGCGGATAAGTGCCTTGCGTAGTTCGTTTTGCTCTCGCTGGTACCCGGTGTCGGTACAGCGAGGCATGCCGAGTGCTTCGCGAATGTTGTTCATGGCGCGGTGAAAGGCGAGCTGGCTGCCGAACTGAGCCGAAGTGAGCGTAACGATTCGATATCCCATTTGGGAGAGAACGGCCTCTCGCTCTGCATCTGCTCCTTTGCGTTCGAACTCATCGTGAAAGCCGCCCTTATATTCGATACCGAGTTCCCTGCGCTTGTAGGTAACGAGCGCATCGATTTTGAGTGTTCGAGCTTTGGCGCAATGCCAGAGACGTTGAGGGATCTCGAGCGGTTTGTTGAGTTCGATACCTCGGATGCCAACGCCGCCTTCGCTTGTTGGGAGTGAGAGGGCGATTGCCGAAGCGGTCTCCATAGGCGAGGCCGAGCGATCGTAGATGTGCCTGAGCGCGAGCCGTGCACGTGTGGCACCGGGTTTGCCGGGATGCCGATCGAGCAGTTCGATTATTTCATCCTTGGAGGCGGTGGCTGGTTGCTCGGTATAAGGGTCGGCGGGATTGAGCCTCATGCGATAATCGCCGCAAACTTCATAGCCATATTCGAGATATTCGATCCTATCCATCCACTCGGCCGCGAGCACGAAGGTGAAGGCTTCGTCGGTGATGAAGACTCCGGGCGTCAACTCGTTAATATGCTCGTAGGGAAGATTTTGTCCAAGAATGTGGCAAACGACGCCTTTGGTACGAATTCGCTCGAATTCGAATACAACCGCGATATCGATAGTCTTAAGCATATCGGACGGAATGCCGCAGTCGGTAAGGGCCTGTCGTATGCGCGCAACACGTTGCTGGGTGGAGATGCCTTGTGCACCTATCTGGTAGTCGTGCCGCGCAAGAGACTGAACCAAATTCTGGGGTGCATGATGGACAAGCCATGCGGTTTTATGCGAAATGAGAACAGGGGTGTCCATTGAGGGCCTCTCGCTCTGAGCCGGTATCCAACTCTTATGTCCGTTGAAGTGGGGAAATATACCGGATGTGAGTAAATCAACTCATTCATGCTGTGAGCTCAATCCAAACATGTACGTCAGCCTCCAAAGATGTCGAAAAATGTCGTTTTTGGAGGCTGACGTACATGTTTTGGACCCCTGGCATTCCAGCAATGCCACGCCCGCGCCCAGTCCCGACCGTTTGCCGAGCAATAGGGTCTCAATCGCCGCCAACCATGTACTATGTACGGGCATTGTTCAAACCCGAGAATCAAAGGACCTCATCTTGCCCGTCGTCGCCGCTATGACTGTTACTTCACACGCCTCGGATGCCATGGTCGCTATCCCATTTTGGCTCGAGATGTTCGCCGTTGTCGCGGCATCGATCTCGGGCGTGCTGGTCGCTCGCGAGCACAAGCTCGACCTGGTGGGCGCGGTCGCGCTCGCGGTGGTCTGCGGTCTGGGCGGCGGTCTTTTGCGCGATATGACGCTCCAGGTCGGCAACGTCTACATCCTCAACCAGCCCATGGCACTACCGCTCTCCATCGCCACAGCCGCCATCATCTATATCTTCCCGGCAATCGTCGATAAGCCCGAAAAACTCATTCCCCTGCTCGACATCATCTCGGTCGGCATCTATGCAGCAACCGGCGCGGACAAGGCGTTGGTGTACGGATTTGCGCCCGCCGTATGTATCATGATGGGCTTCTTTACCGCCGTGGGCGGCGGCATGCTGCGCGACGGCTTTATGGGCGTGGTCCCGGGCATTTTCCAACGCACCAACTTCTATGCCATCGCGGCCATCGCCGGATCGGCAAGCTATGTAGCCCTCGTAATGAGCGGCCTCATGAGCAATGTTGCCGCACTGGTCGTATGCGTTGTGGTGACCATGGGGCTGCGTTGGCTATCACTGCGCTTTGACATTAAAAGCCCTACCGAGGAAGACATCGCGCGCTTTTTGCACCGTAAAAAGTAGGTAGCACAGCACAACCCCTCGAAATGCAACCGAGAGATTCTTTTAGAGCGCCCGCGCGTTGGGTACCCTGTTAGATACCTGTCGAGTATCTAACGAAGGATTCACTATGCCTTGCAACCAAGTACCGTCGATCCGGCGCCACAAAGCGCAGACCCGCATCACCATCCTATTCGCGCTGATTGCGCTCGCGCTCACCGCACTTCCCACGGTGTCGTTCGCCGGCACCGACACCGCGGGAAACGTGCTCGCAACCGAAGTTGACTCAACTCCGTCCGGTATCGAAGGCGACCTGTACTGGGCCGGCCAAAGCCTCAACCTAGACGACGCCTCCATCGGCCGCGATATTATCGCGGCGGGCGAGAGCCTGTCGATTCGCGACTGCACCGTAGGCGGCGCCGTTCGCCTGGCGGCGCGTACCATCGATATCGCCAAAACCACAATCGATGGCAGCGTGACGGTAGCCGGCCAGCACGTCGTCCTTAACACCGGTAGCACCGCCAACTGTTTTTACGCGGTAGGCGAGACGGTCGCCCTGCGCGGCTCCGCTAAATCGGCGGCGCTCGCCGGCGACACCGTTACCATCGATGGCACCGTCGATGGCGATGTTGAGGTCTGGGCCGACAAGCTCATCCTGGGCAAAAACGCCCGCATCACCGGCACGGTGAGCGCCCACGTCTCACAGGATCCCGAGCGGGCAGAGGGTGCCCAGGTCGGAGCCCTCAAGATCGACCGAACCGAAAACGAGGACACCTCTACGGTCAACGACATTATCGGCGGCATCGTGGCCGCAGCCCTGTCGACCTGCTTTATTGCCCTGTTGCTCGAGCTCGTCTTTCCGCGTGCGACCGCCAGCGCCGCCGGCATGCTCCACCAGCACCCCACGCCCCTGTGGGTGAGCGGTCTTCTGGGCACGGTAGCCATTGTTCCCGCCGTATTGTTGCTGATTATCTCGATTGCCGGCCTGCCGCTTGCCGGAGCCCTCGCGTGCGCCGTGATCGGCGTCGCGCTGGTCTCCACCGCTTTTGCGGGATGCGCAATCGCCCGCATGTTCGGACACAACCAGAACCGCTACGTCATGGCCGCCGTGGGCGGTATCGCCGCAGGTGTCCAGCCGCTGCAGCTGTCGCTCGTCACATTTGCCACCATCGGCGCACCGGCGTT
>USFK01000010.1 GCA_900553935.1 uncultured Collinsella sp. | reverse complement strand
TCCGCACATTATTCAGATTTTCGCCGATGACTACAATCATGGTGCCCGGATTTACTGCGGTTTCGTTCGACTAGACGGACTGCGCGGCCTGAGCGGGTTTATTCAACACGGGTACTCCGCGCGGTACGCAGCGGGTACACACCGCGATTGTGGGGTATCGATGAAGCCAAAGCGCTACTACACCTCCTCCTGCCTTCTGCCATATCGCAACGGCGGATGGCGCGGACGGCTCAAGTTTAAGAAGCAGGACGGCACATATGGGCAGGTCAGCAAGGTCATGGCTTCTAAATCGAAGCGGGCAGCCCAGGCTGAGCTGAGGGAGTGGCGCGAGCAGATGGAGGATCTTGCGCAGAAGAAGCTCAAGCTCGGCAGCATGGCACATAAGACCGTAAAGGACCTGCTAGACGGCTATATCGACATGCTCAGCGCATCCGGCTCGATTGAGTCCTCGACCGTCTACGACTACCGCGGTGCCGCGCGACTCGTTGAGCGCCGAATCGGCGGCATCGAATTCGACTCGTTAGACGTAACCGCAGCTCAGAACTGGATTAACTGGGCCGTTGAGGAGGGCTACAAGCCGTCCACCATTCGCAAGAGTGTGACGCTGCTCAAGGCCGCATACCGCGATGCTGTTGGCAGACTCCGCGTGATCGACTACTCCCCCGTAGACTGCGTGCGTGTGCCTAAAGCCCGCCACCGTGAGCCTAACGCGCTGGACGAGCGCGAGCGAGGACGCCTGCTCACGTTCCTCTCCATCGCGCGAGACTGCCCCGAGAACGTCGGCATCTACCTCGCCCTGCTTACGGGCATGCGGCGCGGCGAGCTTCTTGCGCTACGGTGGCGTAACGTTGACTTTGACCAGAAGATGCTGCACGTCAAGGCATCTATCGGCTTTGGGGAGAACGGACACTACGAGAAAGAGCCGAAAAACGGCGGAAGTCGCAGGAGCATTCCCATACCCGATGAAGTCGCGGGAATCCTTACTCGCCGCCTGACCGCCGCGCGAGCCGAGTGCTTTAAGGCGGGCGTGCCGTTCGAGCAGTCGATGTTCGTGTTGGGCGGTCCTGACGGAGAGTTCATGGCCCCTGAGCGCCTGTCGCGTCACTGGGCCGTCACGGTTCGACAGCTGGGGCTGGTGGGCTCGGAGGGCGAGCCGCCCAAGTTCCACGACCTGCGCCACACGTTCGCTACCGCGGCGATCCTCGCAGGGACGGATATCAAGTCCGTATCCTCACTCCTGGGACACGCCAACGCCGCCATGACGCTGAACATCTACACGGGCGTAAACGCCCAGGCGAAGCGAACGGCAATGGATGCTGTGGCGGCAACGATGACGGCGACACCGCCCACGGCTGAAATCCTGGAACTGCGGGCGAGCGGTGAATAGGCCCCCGCGGTCCTCAGATACCGATTTTCGGCCCGTAAATACAGCGGCCGCCCATCGGGCTCCGACCGCTTTTTTCAGAGCCGCAAATCGGCTCTAATTCAGACAAAAGACCAGCTAGACAGCTGTTTTCTTTTAAGACTATTCGGACTATCGGGACAATGAAACGGAGGTGAACCATGCTCGAATTCAGGATAAGCGGCGAAACCGCTGAGGTCGACTGCTTGGCAGACCAGCTGGAAAGGGCAGGCTATGTCGTCAGGCGCTCGAAGCCCTATCGCAACAGAGATGAGGAAGGCTGTCGGGTTTATCTCGAACTGGACGAGGATAAGGTCATGGGCTGGATGCTTGCCAACCTTGAAAAAGCATCCCTAGACGATCCCTCATAAGGCCCGCCTTTCGGCGAAGGCGAAAGGCGGGCCCGAGCACGGAAACCCACCGTTTTGAGCGGGACATACGAAGTCGGGCGAAATGGCCGTAAGGGTAGTTTTTCGAAATACGCAAGAGTCGTACGCTGCCGTACAAAACTGCGTTTTGCCCGTCCGCGTACACGCCGAAACCTACGGTTCGGCGCTTGTTAGGGCTCTGCCCTAAAACCCGGCGCTCCGCGGGGCGAAACCCACGTTCTCGAAAGCGCGGTCAGGTAGAGCGGAATACCCTGCCGCTCGAAATTGTCACCGCTTGTCACCCTGTGGCACCAAATCGGTCCGCACGGAGTCAACGACCGTCATAGCCTTGTTTTAGCGGCAAAAGCCGTCCAGTCTTTATCGGCCCCGAGCAGGCCAGAAAGGAACCAATCATGCATAAATCTGAAGAAGCCATTTTGGAGCGGTTTCGAGCGGGCGAATACGACACCCTCCCGCTTCTCATCACGCCGACCACGGCAGAAGCTGCAATCGGTATCAGTTCAAAACACCTGCTAAGGATGGCTGATCGTGGTGAGATTCGAGCCGTCCAAATCGGCCGGCGCTGGAAACTCAACCGCGATGACCTGCTTGCGGTCTGCGGGTTGCGGGACAAGGGCGCGGCCTAATGGGGCGCACGATTAGTGATGATGAGGCCATCAAGGCCGCATGGAATGTGCAGCTACCGCTCATGCGCATTAACCTGCCAATAACGACCGCAAACGAATTCAGGCGCTTACATACTGCTCGCGGCAGCCGTGCATTCGCCGATATGGGTGTCTGGCTCGCGCTGTGCTCGCTCGCATCAACGGCTAGGGGACACGTGCTGAAACTCGATTACGCGATGCTGGCCAAGCAACTTTATGGGACGCACGGCCAATCGACTGTCGCAGCCGAGCATGTTAACGCACTGATTGCAGCGGGGCTCGCGGCCTCAACCGAAGACGAATGGCTCTACCTGCCCGCTGTCGATGACGCGATGATTAGGCATGGAAAGATGATTGTCGGTGGCACCCGTGGCGGGCGGCCTAAGAAGAAACGGAGGAGATGACAGTGACGGATGATCCTCCGAAAAAAGAAGTGCCGTTGGAATCATCACTTCCAACGGCACCAAGCATCACTCAGGATGCGATTAGCATTGAGAATACTATATCACGTGAACGGTTCGCACAGCTCAGCGGCGTTGAACCGCCACAAATCTGCGCTGCTGCAACGGAAGCCGAGGAAGCCGCCAAATCGCGGCTATGTGACGACAAAAGTGATCGATGGCTATATCTCGCCGCGAGGGGCAAGCTTGAACTTCAGTTGCTATTAGAAATACGACGATATGAGCGCATCGGCTCACGCAAGGGCTATAAGGTTTGTGGTTTGAAGAAAACCGACATCGAACTGGCCGAATTCTTTAACGCGGCGCGACCGAGCGTCTGCAAAGCGCGAAAGGCGTTGAAATCAAGGCATCTCATCGACTCGGTTGACGGCATACTGCAACTCCGATATGCAGCCATCCTCGATGCCGCCAAGTCTATGGGATGGAGCGACTAGGCAGCCGTCCCGCATCTATTGCGGGACGGCTTTTCAGTGTTCAAAAGGGCGGGTTTAAGTGTAACGTGAGGTTACACCAGCCTGTAACGTGACGTTACATCTTCTGTAACTTGAAGTTACACTTCCTGTAACGTGAGGTTACACATGTGTAACTTGAGGTTACATTTAACCCACCCTTCAAAAGGGGGCATTCAAGCGTCTCGAACCGCAGGTAGAAGCGCCGCAGGTGTAACGTCAAGTTACATTCCATTTATATATAAATAAATAAGTAATAGATATAGGGCTTCGGTGCATCAACGACCGCTCATTACGCCACACCGGCATACCCGCGCTTAAGGCTCGCGTTCAACGCCCTTCCGACAGCCTGGGGCTACCCAAGGAGCCCCTACGGCTATCGAAAGCGCGCAGAACGCTCGCCCTCTGCTCGAGCCGTCTCCCGCCCCCTTCGGACGGATGGACGGACGAATCAGCAACGATCAATCCGTCCGACCATCGGGACGCTATGGCCCCCTACAGACAGGCCGGAATTGTGGAATCCACGTGTTTTGAGGGGTACCGTTTTGGGTACTCGAAGGGTACACAAAGAAAAAGGTCAGAGACAACACCGTCTCTGACCTGCGCAAACTATGGTGGGCCGTCAGGGGTTCGAACCCTGGACCTTGGGATTAAAAGTCCCCTGCTCTGCCAGCTGAGCTAACGGCCCGCGGGTGGCATTGTACCACGGTCTGGGACTATTCCCAACTCCATTGGCCGTTCTGGAAAATCACAACTTCACGTCCATCAGGCGTAATGCCCGTAATATCGATGTCGTCCGTGCCAATCATAAAATCGACGTGCGTGCTCGAGACGTTAACGCCATGCTCCAGGAGCTCTTCCTTGGACATGTCATACCCACCCTCGATACATTCGGGGAAACCGACACCTAGCGCGAGATGGCAGCTGGCGTTCTCATCATAGAGCGTGTCATAGAACAAAACGCCACTTTCACGGATCGGCGTGTTCTTGGAGATAAGCGCGACCTCACCCAGATGAGCGGCACCTTCATCGGTGTCAATGATGCTCGCAAGCGTCGCCTTGCCCACGCGGGCATCGTAGTCCGCTACGCGGCCGGCCTCGAACTTAATCCAAAAATCGTCGACCTTGTTACCGTGGTGAATGAGCGGCATGGCCGAGTACACGATACCGTCGGCGCGCATACGATCAGGCGAGGTGAAGACTTCCTCGGTGGGAATGTTGGGGAAGAAGGGGTGTCCATCGGGCGTCTTGCCCTTGCCGCCGGCCCACTCGTGACCCTTCGTCATGCCAATCGTCAGATCGGTTCCATTTGCCGAGGTGTAATGCAGCCGGTCAAAACGATTGTCATTCAGGAAGCGTAAGTTCTTTTCGAACGCCGCGTCATGAAGCTCCCAGTCGCTCTCCGGGTCCTGGCCATCGGCGCGAGCGGTGTGCAGAATCGCATTCCACAGCTTATAGATTGCAACCTCATCGGTGTCTCCCGGGAACACCTCGCGCGCCCAAGCCACGACCGGAGCGCCGGCGATACACCACGGGTTGATGTTGTAGTCCAGTCCACGGCGGAAGACCTTGCACTGCGTGTTCCTTGCCTTAGAAGCTGCAGCGGGCTTGGCGGGATCGATACCCTTGAGAGCCGCAGGATCCGCACCCTCGATAAAGATAAAGCAGGCACCGTCCTGGGCCAAGGAATCAAGCTGCATGCGCTTCCACTCGGGTGTCTGCTCAAAATAGCTTTTCTCGACATGCTCGTACGTGAGCCTCGTCACGGCATCATCGGCCCAAATGACCGTCACGTGGCCAGCGCCGGCGGCATAAGCCTCCGCGACCACCACGCGGGCAAAAGGCGCGCACTCGACCGGAGACTGAACGACAACCTCCTGGCCGGGCTTGACGTTTACGCCTTTGCGGACAACCAGGCGCGCATAGTTTTTAATCTTGGACTCCAGGGCCTTCATGCCCTCCAGAGCTTCTTCGACCGTCAGGGCAGCTCGAATCATGTGCCACTCCATCTATCTATAGGACAATAATAAGGCGCGCCGCAAAAACGACACGCCTTATATCTTAGCGATAAGCGTGAATGCAAACGCTACTTCTTCTTGGAGTCCTTTTTGTCCTCCTCGGCAGCTGCGCGCTCGATAAGAGCGTTGAGCTTGTTCTCGGACATGCCCTCGGCCTGCGCGCGATACATGTTACGCAAGGGACGAATACGAGCGAAGTCGTAGATAAAGTCACCCAGGATGATGACATAGGACAAAACGATGCCGACCATCTGAACAGGACTGGACACCGTGCCGCCGGGAGCGAAGTAGAGCGAAGCCCCGATTGCCACGACGAGCACCATGCCGATAGCGAGCACAGCCCACCAAATACGACGGCGCTTGGTGTAGTCCTCATCCTGCTTGAGAAGGATATTCGACACCGTGTAGATGCGGTCCTCGCGGGCGCGCTGCTTAGCCTTGCGGGCGCGCTTCTCCTCTTTAGAGAGGCCCTCGAGGTTCTCGCCCTTCTCGAGCTCTTTGCGGCGTGCCTTAGACGAAGCCGGCACGACGCGGACAGAGCTCGCTGCCTGACGGGCAGGCTTAGCAGATGCGGCGGACTTGCGCGCAACCCCGGTAACCTCGTGGGATTGCGTGCGCTTGTTCGTGGCGCTACGGGTACTCACTTATGCGTTCTCCTTCATGCTTGTGAACTGGGAGCCCGTGATGATCTGGAAGGCCTCGCGATAGCGCTCGGACGTGCCATCGATGACCTCGGCGGGCAGGTGCGGGGTCTCCCCCGTCATATCCCAGTTGGCCTTGAGCCAATTGCGGACGAATTGTTTGTCGTAGCTGGGCTGGATCTTGCCCTCCTCGTAGCTGGCAGCAGGCCAGAAACGGCTGGAATCGGGCGTGAGGCACTCGTCGATCAGCGTGACCTTGCCATCGATGACACCAAACTCGAACTTGGTGTCGGCAATGATGATGCCACGGGTCGCGGCGTACTCGGCAGCGGCCTTGTAGATCTTGAGGGAAAGGTCACGAATCTGCGTGGCGATATCCTCGCCCACGATCTCGCAGCAACGCTCGAACGAGATGTTCTCGTCGTGGTCACCAATCTCGGCCTTCGTGGACGGCGTGAACAGCGGCTCGGGAAGCTTGGAAGCCTCGGTCAGGCCCTCAGGCAGCTGGATGCCGCAGACGGTGCCGTTCTCGTCGTAGGTCTTCTTGCCCGAACCGGTCAGATAGCCGCGGACGATGCACTCGATAGGAATCGTCTGGGCCTTCTTAACCAGCATGGCGCGGCCAGCGAGGTAGTCACGATACTCAGCAAACTCCTCGGGGAAATCCGCCGGGTCGATGGAAACGAGATGGTTGGGGACGATGTCGGCAAACTTATCAAACCAGAATGCCGAGATGCGATTGAGCACCTCTCCCTTAAACGGAATCTCGTCGGGAAGAATGAAGTCGAACGCAGAAATGCGGTCGGTGGCGACCATCAGCAGGTTTTCACCGGCATCGTAGATATCACGAACCTTGCCACGGGAATCCGGACGACGCTCCATCGTTGTCACGTGAGTCACTCCTTACCAAAATACGACAGTAATGCGGGTTCTTTCCCGCACGTTTTCGCAAACTCGGAGCGGCAGGGACGAAACCCCTCCTTCACCGAATAGCGAAAAGCTAGTGCTCCATTGTAGTAGATGCCGCGTCCGCCGTGTGCTCGCGAGGCAGATGAATCGTAAAAGTCGTACCCTTTCCAAGCTCCGACTCCACGGAAATGTAGCCATGATGTCGCTCGACGATCTGTTTAGTCACGGCGAGGCCCACGCCCAGACCGCCCGCCTCACGGGCACGGCTGGCATCGGCGCGCCAAAAACGGCCGAAGATGCGCGACAAGTCATCCTTGGCAATACCGATGCCGGTATCAGAAACGGCGACGCTGACGTGTTTGCGGTCACTGAGCACCGACACCACGACCCAACCGCCCTCGGGGGTATAGCGCATGGCGTTGCTCATGAGATTGATGACGCATTGTGTGATCATGTCGGGATCGGCTTCGACGACATCGTCGTGACCTTGCGTCTCGTCAGCAAAGCGCAAGCGCAGATCGCGGTCGACAAACAGGCGCTCCTGGGCATTGACGATGGAACGCACGAAAGGAACCATGTCCACCGGCTCAAGGTTGAGCGGAGCCGTGCTGTTTTCCATGCGCGACAGGTCGAGCATCTGCTGCACCAGACGAGCCAGGCGACGCGTCTCGGAAGCAACGGTTTCCAGATGCTCGTCGTCGGTGGGATACACCCCATCCTGCATGGCTTCGACTGTCGCGAGCATGGCCATAAGCGGAGTACGAAGTTCGTGAGCCACGTCTGAGGTCAGGCGCTTCTCGTGTTTCATATCCTTCTCGAGCGAAGTGGCCATCTCATCGAAGGTCTCACCCAGCTGATCAATCTCGTCATCACCGCGCAAACCAGTACGAGCGGACAGATCGCCATCGCGAATTTGCTTGGCCGTGCTCGTAATACGATGAATCGGCTTGGTGAGCATGCGCGACACGAGCGATCCGATAACGACCGAAATGCAGATTGCAACAACCGCGGCGAGGGCCATGGCGTTAAAGGTCTTCTCCCTAAATGCAGAATCCGCCTTGGTGAACAAGGCATCGGAGCCGATGGCCCATAGCTTTACCTGTCCGACATGCTCGCCCGAAGACGTTATGATTTCGACGTTGGCAACGCTATCGGAGTCGGTTGGAGCAGACGAGACCGGGCTATGCGATGCTTTTTTACCGCTCGAGCTGCTCGACGCCGATTCGCTCTCGCGCACATCGGCGGTCGCGCTTGCCGAAGGCCATGAGTCGTCATAGACGACAACGCCCTTCTTGTTGACGACCTGCATACTCAGGTCGTCGGATACCAAACTCGATGTCGCGACCGTGCGCAGCTCGCCCGCAGTCCAGTTGCCGTTTTCCTCATACGACGTCGCAAGCTTTTCGGCAGCGGAATTTGCGATTTCGACGATATTGGAGCGCGTGTAATCCGAAAAGACCGTGCCCCACACAACAGAGACCACGCCCACCAGCACCAATACCGTCATGAGCGATGTCAGAGCAAAAGCAAGTGCCATGCGCGAGGGATAGCTCATCGTTGGCCGTGAATCGGAACGAGGCGTGTTCCAACTAGCCTTGGAACCCGCCTCGCTCTCCTGCTTGTGCTTTTGTCCGATTTCAAAGCGCGCAGGTGTCATATGTGATTTCCCTATTTCTCGTCCGACTTATCGGTCTTGCCCGGAGCCTCGAAACGATAGCCGACACCATGGACGGTGTAGAGCCACTTGGGCTTCTTGGGATCATCGCCCAGCTTGGCGCGAAGGTTCTTCACGTGGCTATCGATGGTGCGCTCATAGCCCTCAAAGTCGTACCCAAGCACCTTCTCGACCAGCTCCATACGGTTGTAGACACGGCCGGGATGACGAGCAAGCGTGGTGAGCAGCTTAAACTCGGAAGCCGTCAGATCGACTTCCTTGCCCTCGACCAAGATCTTGTGGCCCGAGATATCGATGACCAGATCGCCGAAGTCGAGTACCTCGACGGCGGGCTCGTCGGCCTGATGGGCACGGCGGAACAGAGCGCGAACGCGGGCGACGAGCTCGCGCGGCGAGAACGGCTTAATCAGATAGTCGTCGGCGCCGAGCTCAAGACCGATAATACGGTCCTCGATCTCGCCCTTGGCCGTCAGCATGATGATGGGGACATCCGAGGTGTCGCGAATGGTGCGGCAAACGCGCTCGCCGGGGATCTTGGGGAGCATAAGGTCGAGCACGACCAGGTCAAACTGATGCTTCTCGAACTCCTCGATCGCGGACTGGCCGTCGCCGACGCCCACAACCCAGTAGCCTTCGCGCTCGAGATAGGCAGCGACGGCGTCACGGATTGCCTTCTCATCCTCGACCAGCAGAATCTTTTTTGCATCTGAAGCCATAACACGGCCCCCCTGTCTCAATTAGCTAAGAACAAGCCCATTTTAACGCACCTGAGCCCGCCGGATGCCGCTATGACGCGGCAGCTCGGCGGGCGGTACTCACAATTACAACGCGTTTATTCCCCTGTTGGCGCCTTTTTAACCCCTCTAAGCTTAAAGAGAGAATAGGCGTGCGGTGACCGTCTCTGGTATACCCTGGCTGTTGCGCACCGTGGCGTACGTAAGGAATGAGTCCGATTTTCCCGCCGTAGCTGGATAATCGCCATACTCCAAAGCGCGGTCGGGCGACAACAGCGAACCATAGGTCTTGGCAGAGGTGTCGATC
This sequence comes from uncultured Collinsella sp., assembly GCA_900553935.1. Classification (GTDB taxonomy): domain Bacteria; phylum Actinomycetota; class Coriobacteriia; order Coriobacteriales; family Coriobacteriaceae; genus Collinsella. The sequence continues at coordinate 9,922 of USFK01000010.1, read as the reverse complement.
AGGAAATGCGATGCCTGGACTTTAACCAGGTATTTATTTTTCCTTCCCGCAGCGCACGCGAGCGGCTCACGCGCAAGGAAGAGGTACGGCCCGCCCTCGTTACCGATATAGGTGCCCATATTGCCCAGGCTACCCACACCGTTATACGTCGCCTCAATGGAGAACACGAAGGTGTCGCCCATATACACGGCCTCGAAAGGCGCAACCGACGAAGGAAGCACCAGCTGAGCTCGCTTCGTATTGTTGCCGTCGGTCAGGTCGATTGCCGTCATACCGTAATAGACGCCCTCATCATTGTGCACGCGGGGCGAGATAGTCAGGATGCCGTCGCTCACGCGCGGGGCGGATGCGAAGCGGCCCGTCGACTTCCAGATAGTCTCAGGCTTGGACTCGCTGGGTGACTGACGGTAGCAGTACGAATCGTTACTCGTCTTGCTGCCGCCGGACGAAGGCATCTTATACCAGATGACCGACGACCCATACGCTGTGAAGAGCGGCGGATCGTAGTTTTCGCCACCGCGGTCGAGCTCGACAGCGTTACCGGTAAGGGAGGAGCCTGCAAGGTTTTGCGCATAGAGTTTCCAAGACGCATTGGCAAAGTTCATCTCGACCCACGCGAACACGCCATCACCCGCGCGAACGTCGTAAAACGCATAACCGGTTCCCTCAACGGGATCCTCGATAAGTGTAGTAAGCGAGCCATCGCCCAGGTTGAGCACACCGAGTGTGTTGGCGTGCAGTGCCGATGCAGGCGCCATCATTGCCGCAGCATAGTCACCATCGCAGTAGTACAGCAACGTGCCCAGCGGCAGCGTCCACGAGGCCGTGGGCTCAAGATCGATATCAACAGCTTCGTACTCATCAGTGATCGAGACAATCTTCGAATCGTCCTTGATAACCTGCGGCTCGCCGGCGGCATCGTCGCTGCTGCCCGTTTTTTTCGAGCAACCGGCAAGCACCGTGGCAGCGCCCGCGGCAGCACCGCCGAGCACAAAGCCACGGCGCGATATTCCATTCTTGATGTGGTCGGCGATACCCATTAGGCGATCTCGGCGCGAGCGGCCTCGATAGCGCGCGTGAGCTGATCGGCGCAAGAGGTCTTTTTCATACCGCAGGTATTACCGGCGAGAACCTCGATTACGCGATCGGCAGGAGCACCCTCGACCAACTTGGAGATTGCCTTGAGATTGCCGTCACAGCCGCCGGTAAACTCAACGCCCAGCACCTTGCTGCCATCGTCAGAGAGATTGAGGTGAATATTGCGAGAGCATACACCCTGCGGCTTGTAGTCAAAACTAATCATTGAGATCCCCTCTCAGAAAGAAATTTCAGACGTCTATTATCCCCGCCTGGGCCGACTTATTATCGCAAGCACCGATTCAACATCCTACGATGCATGAACTCGTGGGGGCAAGATTAGCAGCCCGCACCCCGTGCGTGGACCGTGCGCTTCTCCCGATACATATCATGGTCGGCGACACGATATACATCGGCCAGCGTATTTCCAGCCGTCTCGACGGTCGCCACGCCAATCGACGCGCTGACCGTCAGGGCCTCATCACTTACCGCGGCAAGACCGAGACGAAGATCCTGTTCCAGCCCGAGCGCAGACTCGTTGTCAGTATGGGGGCAAACCAGCAAAAACTCGTCGCCGCCAACGCGCATCGGCAGGTAATCCGCACCAGCCACCCGCCGCAGCACGGACGCCGTCCGTCGCAGCAGTTCATCCCCCATCTCGTGACCATAGATGTCGTTGGTCCGCTTGAGATAATTGCAGTCCACCATAATCACGCTCACGGGCAAGCCCTCGTTTACCAGGCTATCTCCGCGCGATTCAAGATAGTTACGGTTGCGAAGCCCCGTCAGTTTATCTTGGTATGACAGCTCCTCGGCATGCTTGACCATCGATATGTTGTGCGTCGCCACGACGACCGACTCCAGCCGGCCTTGCTCATCGCGATGCTGGGGGACAACCTGTAGCGAGTACCAAGCACCTCGACAATCTCGCACCTCGGCAGCCAAGTACGGTACGCCCTCCATACGTTCACGGAGCGTACTTATATCTACGAGTTCCACAACCGCTTCGCGGCTTTCGGGGCTCACGATATCCCGGCAGACCGTGTCCATAAAGTCATATGCCTCGCTGTGCTCGGCAAATATCTTCGCTATCGCCGGCGACATATTGATTCCCTCGATCTCGAGGGCGTCGAGATGCAAAAGGAAGGTCGAATCGTAGATAGCGCTTATGGCATTGATAATGCCGAGCTGTTTATCCTTTTCGGCCAAATTGCGGTGGTCAACGATATTTTGAGCCAACAGCACCACGACCCAAAACGCAAGGCTCACCAAGACGCCAGCGGCGACAAATGTGATCCTGCCAGACATGACCTCAGATTTGGGATACAGCGCAAACAGGCGGTAGTCCTTATACGCCGCACGCACGGCATACCAGGTAGCCCCCCGATATTCGACACGTGTTAGACCTTCGTCTTTCCAGTCAATTCCACTATCGACGAGAAGTCGAGCAAGGGTTATATCGACGGTCGAATCGTTTGAGGAAACGATTTGCGCATCACACATCACCAGCACCGTTGGACTCTGGTGAAACGTGTTGTTCACGAGCACGTCGGCTATCGTGTACGAATAATCATCGGCGGAATCAGCCGCAAGCGATCGATACCCCAGTGCTACGCCATCGCCGTACGGAACGGCGGTCACGGCAAAGTCAACGCCGCGACGCTCTACGACGGTCGAGTAGGACACTTTGGAGCCTCGATACATCGATGCGACCGACGAACAGGCCAGCTCCTCTCGCCACAGCATCAGCGGATCGCGACCGTCGACATCGTAATGAGCGATCATATGGCCGTCGGCGTCCATGACCAGCATTCCCGAAAGGTGCTCGTTGTGGACATACTCCTCGACCAGTGCATCGTTAATTTCGACGCGGTCAGACGGCAAGAACGTCGCGAATGACTCGACCGCGGCATCCAAATTGTGCGTCGCCTCGGTTTTTCTTCCCTGCTCATATCGGTCATATTTTTCGCAGGCGGCCTGTAAAAACACCATGGCTTCCCGGCCAAACCCAAGCGTCTTATCGAGGCAGCGATGCGTGCCGACCGTATACAGCAGGCTCAACAAGACAATGCTGGTCACAACGGCGACAGCCGCGGTAACTAAATGCTTTCGATGCAAGCGGCGCCCATCATTTGTCATGATTCCGCTCCTTGCCTGCCTGTCGTCGCCCCTGCCTTGTAACTGTCCACAATGCGCTCAATCGTGCCATCTCGGTCCATGTCGAACAGCACGGTATTGAGGTTTTTGACGTACTCCCCCTCATAGCTGTTCTCAAACGCAACGCCCAGGTCAACTGTCATAACGTTGTCGGCAAACACGCGATAAACACCGGGATACTGCGCGACGAGCCGGTCGAGCGATTGAACGTCCGCCATCCAACAGTCAGCATAACCTTTGACCAGGGCAGCTTTGCAGAGTTCGGCAGAACCATACGATTTGATGTGCACATCCGGCGAGATCCCTAGGTCCCCGGCAAGCAATCGGCGTTCACTCACCGAACCCGCAATCACCGCAATGGTCTTGCTTCCATCGAGAGACTCCAAACCCTTGATACCACTCGTTTTCTTGGCGGCAACCGAGACTGTCACGGTCAGATACGGCTCAGTCCAGTAATAATCATCTTCGCGATAACAGGGCGAATAGTCGCACCACAGACAATCGATATCGCCGTTTTTGAGCAGGCGATCGCGATCATTCCAAGATATGTCAACAAATTGCGGTTTGATTCCAGCACGCTTGCAGGCCTCACGCGCGATATCGATATCGATACCGGCGTAATCGCCCGTGGTATCGATATACACATAGGGATCGTTATCCGTAACGCCGATTTTGAGTACCGGGAGATCCTTGTCGGTTTCATTCGAGGAGGGAGAGCTGTTTCGAGCGGTATACGTCAGGGCGACCGCACAGGCGGCAACAAGGAGTATGAGCACAGACGAGACAATGGTGGCTCGCTTGATACGTCTGGGCACGCGCCTCCTTTCATCGAAACAGCAGTAGGATTCATTTTATTACCGGGAGCCGATTCAGCAGCGAAAAAAGCGCCTCGCCCAAGACGGGCAAGGCGCCAATGGTTGAAATGCATCTGCGGGCGGTCGAATTAGGTCAACCCTACTCGAAGCTCAGCTGCTCCAGGCGATCGAAGACCGTGTCGATACGGGTGAGGAAGTCCCACGGGTCAAAGATCTCGTCGAGCTTCTCCTGGCTGACGGTGCAGCGCGGGTCGGCCTCGAGACGCTCCTTAAAGGTGGGGCCGGAGACGCAATCCTGCACCTCGCGCCAGGTTGCCATGGCGTTCTCCTGCACAATGGCGTACGCGTCCTCGCGGGTGATGCCCGTGTCGACGAGGGCCAGCAGCACCTTGGAGGAGAAGATGAGGCCGCGGGTCTTATTGAGGTTGGCCATCATGCGGGCAGGGTACAGCTGCAGGCCGTCGATAACGCGGATGAGGCACTGGAACATGTGGTCGAGGGCGATGAAGCTGTCGGCCTGGGCGACACGCTCGGCAGAGGAGTGCGAAATGTCACGCTCGTGCCACAGGGCGACGTTATCGAAGGCAACCTGGGCGTTGGACTTCACGACGCGCGACAGACCGCAGACCTTCTCCATGGTGATCGGGTTGCGCTTGTGCGGCATGGCGGAGCTGCCCTTTTGACCCTTGCGGAACGGCTCCTCGGCCTCGAGCGTATCGGTCTTCTGCAGATTGCGAACCTCGGTAGCGATGCGCTCGCAGGTGGCCGCGGTGGTGGCGAGAACGCCGGCGAGATAGGCGTGATGGTCGCGGCTGATAACCTGCGTGGACAGCGGGTCGTGAACCAGACCCAGGTGCTCGCAGACATACTCCTCGACAAACGGTTCGATGGAGCTGTACGTGCCAACAGCGCCCGAGATGGCACCGAAGGCAACATTCTTGCGGGCGTCCTCAAGACGATCCAGATCGCGCTTGAGTTCCCAGGCCCAAGAGCCGAACTTCATGCCGAAGGTCATCGGCTCGGCGTGGATGCCATGAGTGCGGCCGGCACAGAGCGTGTTGCGCTCCTCAAAGGCGCGACGCTTGCAAATCTCGCCGAGCTTCTTGACGTCCTCGATGATCAGGTCGCAGGCCTGGGTGAGCTGGTAGCACAGAGCCGTGTCGCCCAGATCGGAGCTGGTCATGCCATAGTGAACCCAGCGGCTGGGCTTGGGGTCGCCCTCGGGAACATCGGCGTCGATGTACTCCTTCATGTTGGTCAGGAAGGCGATGACGTCGTGGCGCGTGACCTCCTCGATCTCGTCGACCTTTGCCTTCTCAAAGTTGGCATGGTCGCGGATCCACTGGGCTTCGTCTTTAGAAATGCCGATCTTGCCGAGCTCCGCCTGGGCCTCACAGGCCAGGACCTCGATCTCCTGCCAAATGGCGTACTTGTTCTCGAGGGAGAAGATGTGTCCCATCTCCGGGCGGGTATAGCGATCGATCATAGCGGCTCCTTTTTGGTTATTGGCACGTTGGTCGTAACCCAACCATTGTACCGTGCGCAGGTGCAAGTATGGGCAGCAGGCATTAACCTAACATTTTGGAATTGGAGCGGGCAACGGGACGTCCGCGTATTTGCTTCGCAAATCCGCACCGGCTGCGGTCGATCTCCTCGGATTCACGGAGACGATGGGGAAGACTTTGTTGAATTGGCCGCCCCAAAGTCTCCCGCGCTCGATGGAGCGGGCAACGGGACGTCCGCGTATTTGCTTCGCAAATCCGCACCGGCTTCAGGCGGAAAAACTTGGCCCTACGCACACGCGCGGGCAAAACGGGTTGAATCTGACGCTCCCGGCTGTCTCCCGTGCTCGGTGGAGCGGGCAACGGGACATCCGCGTATTTGCTTCGCAAATCCGCACCGGCTGCGGTCGCCTATCGGCGACCTTGCCTGCTCGCTATAAACGCTTCGCGTTTATTTAACGCTCGCACCCTGGCGGGTTCGAGTCCCGGCACTTTATTGAAAAAAGCACGGCACCGTGATGGCGCCGTGCTTGTGCTTTTTACTGGAGCGGGCAACGGGACTCGAACCCGCGAGTGTCAGCTTGGGAAGCTGATGCCTTACCACTTGGCGATGCCCGCTTATGTGTTGGCTAGTATAACGCGGTTGTCTTGTTCGATACAAGGGTGGCGATGCTTGTTTTAGCTGTGGAGATTCGTTTGAAAATCGCATCAATTGTGGAGACGAGGACCTTTGGCCTCCTGTTCTCCTTATCTTCTACCTGCGCTTTTGCCTGATTGTTGTATTTGAGCTCAATTTGTCAGGAATTGGGCAAGCTTTTGGTCAGGCTCCGGTACTTACCCGCATGAACCTCGGGGGTAGCCTCATCCTACGCGTCGCAACCTCCTCATGCGGCGCACGAGGGATAAGGAGCAGCCATGTCCAACGCACCCACGCACTCTGTCCACAGCGCAATCGCAACAGGTCCGCTGCTCCTGCTCCTCTTCCTGCTTTTCGGCTGTCTGGCACCGGGAGCCGCATTTGCCGTCGATGGCTACGACCAGCTCGGCTTCCGCACTATTAGCGATGATTGTGGGCCCTTCTTCATCGGCAAGTATGAAGCTCAAGACGCCTCGATTGCCTACTGCATGAACCAGGAGCGCCCCGGCCCCACCAAGCCGGGCGGCCCATGGCTCAACTTTGATCAAGGCTGGGTGTGGCTCGACGACGAGTTCGCGGCAATCGTTTGTCACGGATATCCTACCGCCACGTCGTTTGGCGGTTACCATCTTTCACCCGATCGCGCCCGCGCCGCCACCCAGCTTGCCGTATGGATGCTCAACGGCACTACCCATGTCGACGGCACCTACTCCTACACAACCGCTCAGGGCAAAACCAAGAGCGGGCACTTTACCGCCGACAATGAAGTCGTGGCGGCTGCGCGGTGGCTCCACGACAGCGCAAAATCAGGAAGCATCAAAGCCGCTCCGCACCGCGCGCGGCGCTATATAGGAACCGTATCGGGCGGCAGCAAACGTCAAGACATGCTCTATGTACTGCCGGCAGTCTCTGTTTCCTTCCAAAAGCAGTCTGCAAACGCTGCCATTACCAGCGGAAACAATACTTATCAGTTTGACGGGGCAACATTCGATGTTTTTGAGAGCGCCAGCGGCGCGCGTGTCGGCACCGTCCAGATGGACAGCAACGGTCGAGCGCAGGCAACACTCCTACCCAACACGACATACTACCTAGTTGAGACAACAGCGCCAGCTGGTTATATCCCCCTGCACGATCGCATTGCCTTTACCACGACGGATAACGGCGGATACGTCACCATTGATGAACAACCCGGCACCATTACCTTGCGCATTGTAAAGCTCGACGCCGCAACGAATGCAGGCCCCCAAGTTGGGGCTTCGCTCGCAGGAGCAGAATTCGTGTGCGTATCGCAATCAACCCCTGGATGGACACAAACTCTCAGGACCGATGAAAGCGGTCGAGCTACCCTCACCGATGTCCCCCTGGGAACCTTTACCATCTATGAATCGAAGGCGCCCGAGGGCTATTTGCCCTCCGGTGACAGTTGGTCTTACACCGTTGGAGCCGACCAACTCGGCGATTCAGGCGTGGTCGAAATCGAATCTCGCGTTTCCGATATCCCCATTGCGTTTGACCTTGAGATTTCCAAATTCAAGGACTACGGCAATAGCGATCAATCCGGCCTGGAGCAGCCGGCAGGAGATGTTGTCTTTGAGGTTGTCAGTAACAGCTCTCAGCAGGTTGTTGGCACACTGACTACAAACATCTATGGCTTTGCCTCCACCAAAGACCAGCCCGAAGCATGGTTCGGCACAGGCAAGCGACCCGCCGGTGTCCACGGAGCCGTCCCATACGACCGTGCCGGCTACACGGTTCGCGAGGTTCCGGAATCCGTCCCCGAGGGTTTTAAACGTGCAGGAGAATGGACCGTCGGGGCCAATCAGATTTCCGACGGCGCCGAGCTTCAATATATCGTGGACAACCACGCTCTGTCGACGCACCTCCAAATTGTAAAACGCGATGCCCAAACAGGCGCTTCTGTTCCACTAGCCGGATTCACCTTCCAACTACTCGACAGCAATCACAAACCTGTCTCACAAACTTGCTGGTATCCAGCACATAACGTAATGGACACCTTTACGACTGACGCGACCGGGACCGTCACACTGCCCGAATCGCTCGTGCCGGGCACCTATTATGTACGCGAAACCTCGGCCAAAGAGCCCTATCTTGTCGGCGAAGAGATCGAGGTAAACATACCCGCCGACATGAACCTAACGCCCGTTGCAATCGCCTCGTATTATGACCACGCCGCGATCGGAAACATCAGGATCGTTAAAACCGATGCCGTAGACGGCAGCAGCCTCGCGGGCGCCGTCTTTGAGATCCGTGCCTCGGGTGATATCGTGCGCCCCGACGGTAGCATTGCCGCGCTCGACGGTGAGACTGTCGCTACCGTCACGACGGATGAAACTGGAGAAGCACGTGCGGACGACCTCCCGCTGGGATCTGGCACCGCGCACTACGAGGTTGTCGAGACTCAAGCGCCGGCAGGCTTCTTACTCGATCGGACATCCCATATTGTCGACCTTACTTATGCCGACCAGAAAACACCCGTTGTAGAAGCACGGCTTAACGTATCAGACGATTACACCAAGGTTGATATCTCCAAGGTCGCTGCAAGCGGAGAGCAGGAAGTGAAAGGCGCACAACTCACCTTATATGGTCCCGATAAAACCGAAATAGACTCCTGGACCTCATCCGACAAGCCGCACCGCGTCGAACATCTTGCACCCGGCACCTACTCGTTGCGCGAAATGATATCTCCGCGGACCTATGACCTTGCCGAGGAGATAACGTTTGAAATAAAGGACACGGGAGAAGTCCAATCCGTCTCGATGAAGGATGCGCCCATCGAGATCAAAGGACAGGTCGACAAGCGTCAGGAGCTTGTCCAACCTATCGAAAAGGGCCTGTTGGCCAACGGCGATGGTAAAAATCGCGCCGCGACGCAAACCAATAGTGATGGGCTTTTCTCCTATACCATCGATGCTCGAAACGATTCCGCTACTTGGGTTGATGAGTTTACGATTACCGATAATCTTGAGTGCGCCAAAGACGGCACGGCGAGATTCGTCTCAATCGAAATCCCCGTCGCCATCGGCGACCTCAACGGTCTGTGCAACGTGTGGTATCGCACAACGCCGTTGGACTCGACAGAAGCCGATGAGCCGGCAAACGCGACGCTTGACGATGGGCACGAAAATCCTTGGCTTGAGTCCGACGAAGTAAAAGAGAGCCTTGGTGAGGACTGTCGCCTCCTCGATTACGACGGCTGGCACCTCTGGAAGGCGGATGTCTCGACCACGGAATCCGCCACACTCGAGGCGAAAGAACTCGACCTTGCATCCAATACCGTCGTGACGGGCATTCGCATTGAATACGGTGCGGTAGCCGCCGACTTTACGACTCGAAGCGATACGGATTCTTGGACCCGTGATGATCTCAAAGATGAGCACGACGACCTTGACGATGCCAAAGCAATCCTTGGCACAGATGCTCGGGGCGCAGTCGTGCACATGCAGGCAACGTCGGCTTACACACCCCAAACTGCACTCACCAACAGCGCACGCGTCGATCTTTGCCGCAACGGCGGCGGCGATAAACTTGAGTCACATGACGAGGACAGTGTCATTCAACGCTGTACCCTACCGCAGGACCTACCGGCAACAGGATCAGCTTCCATCGTCGCTTGCATCACCGCGCTCCTGACCTCGGGTGCCGCAGCCCTATGGTTCGCTCGCCTTAGGTCAATCCCAAAGAAGCGCTAGCGCGATGAAAAAGCGGGCGAGCCA
>USFK01000009.1 GCA_900553935.1 uncultured Collinsella sp. | reverse complement strand
TGAGGCTGCGCTGGGTGGCGACGTGCTCGGCAGCCGCGCCTATGCCGAGGAGCTTGCCGATCGCGAGGCCGAGGAAGCCGCCGCGCAGGCAGCGGAAGCCGAGACTGCGGAAGCTGCTGAGCCCGAGCTCGACGAATACGGCATCGCCATCGAGGGTACCGATCAGGAGACGGCTTCAGCTCAGGATGCCGCTGCGCCTGCCCCAGCCGAGTCCCGCACTGCCCGCGTTCTCGAGGTCGGCTGCGGCACGGGCTGCATCTCGCTCTCCCTTGCCTGGGAGCGCCGCGGCCACGTCACCTGCACTGCTACCGATATCGAGCCGCGCGCCATCGACCTTGCTACCAAAAACCGCGATGCGCTTGGTCTCACGTCCGACGACGTCGCCTTTAGCCTCACCAACCTGGTGAGTTCCATTCCCCACGACGAGTGGGGCACCTTCGACGTGCTCGTCTCCAACCCGCCTTACATCCCGACCGACGTTATGCGCTCGCTGCCGCACGAGGTCAAGGACTTCGAGCCCGATTTGGCGCTCGAGGGCGGTGCCGATGGCCTGGACATCTTCCGCCGCCTGCTCAATGCGGCACCCTATATGCTGCGTGCCGGCGGACTCTTTGCCTGCGAGCTCTACGAGGGTGCCCTCAACGCTGCCGCCGAACTCTGCCGCCAGGCGGGCCTTTCGGATGTGCGCATCGTCCGCGATCTCACCGATCGCCCCCGCATCGTTCGGGCCATCGTCACCGAGCCCAAACAGCGTATTTAAGCTGAACAAATAGATATCTGCGCAAGTTTGTCCTTGCAATATACCGTAAAACTTCTACTATAGAAGGAGAAAGGTATGTCAAATCAGCTGCATCGGTACCGTATCGTGCTTGATTACATTGAACCTTGGCTTGATGAGCAGGATGAAGCTACGCTGAAGCAGATTTATGCAGACCTTTTGGTGCTCGAGAAGGAAGGTCCCAGCCTTGGTCGTCCGCTGGTTGACCGCGTAAAGGGCTCGAAGCTTCATCATTTAAAGGAGCTGAGAGTGACGTCGTGTAGTGGGCAGGTGATTCGCATCCTCTTCGCCTTTGACCCCAAGCGCCAGGCGGTATTGCTATTGGCTGGTGATAAGTCGCGAGCGGGATCGTCAAGGGCAAAATGGAACGGCTGGTATGCGATCAACATTCCAAGGGCCGAGCAAATATACCGTCGCCACGTAAGGAGGCTCGATCGAGATGGAACTGCATGAGTATATGGAATCTCGCGGGATAACACGCGACTCCATTACCGCCGAGCAGGACAGGACTCGCGATCGTATCGAAGCCTATAAGCTTGCTCAGATTCGCAGGCTAAAAGATCTAACACAGGCGTCGGTCGCCCAGTCGATGGGCGTTTCTCAAAAACGTGTATCCGAGCTCGAGCGTGGGGAGTTGGGTTCGATGAGGCTCGACACGCTGAGCAGGTACGCAGAGAGCCTCGGCGGAAAACTGGTTGCAAGCATCGAGTTCCCCGATCGTACCGTTACGCTTGCTCGCTAAAATCCTTCAATAACCCCCTCACTTTCACCGACTACTAGAGCCGCTCACCAAACCAACATGCGCTCTGGGCAAATAGATTGAACGTTTCGTGCGAGAATGCCCCACAGTAAACAAACTTGCACCAGAGCGTAAGGGGCTGGCATACACATGCAGACGGTCTATCGGGTATACGAGGGAGCGCGGGAGCCGCATCGGCTTGCCGTCGAGCGTACGGCCGAGGTGCTCGGCTGTGGCGGTCTGGCCCTGATCCCGACCGAGACCGTCTATGGTGTCGCTGTGGCGGTCAACGCCTTTTCGGACGCCGTGCCTCAAGATACAAGCGAATTCCCATCGTGGCCGCGCGATCCGCAGGCCACCGTCAACGGCGCCGCGGTCCCCGCGGTCGGTACCGGCTATCGTCGTATCTTCACCCTCAAGCAGCGCGAGCTCACCCAAACGGTTGCCTGGCTGGTCGATGATGCCGAGGCGCTCGATCGCTATGGCGTGGATATCCCTAACGAGGCCCGCGTGCTCGCCCGACGATGCTGGCCGGGCGCCCTGACTATCGTGGTCAAGGCGGCCCCCTGCGTGCCGACCTTTATGCGCGCCGCCGACGACACGGTGGCGCTTCGCGCTTCGGCCTCGCCCGTGGTGCGGGCGCTCATCCGCGCCTGCGGCAGCCCTCTTGCCTGCACCAGCGCCAACACGCATGGCGCGCCCGCGCCGGCAAGTTTTGCCACGGTGGAGGAGCGCGTCCTGGAGGGAGTCGATGTTGCCGTCGACGCCGGTGAGACCCCGTGTCGCGACGCTTCGACCATCGTGTCGTTCCAGCACGGCGGGCTCCAGATCCTGCGCCAAGGCGCACTTCCCGCATCAGAGATCGAGCGGGTCCTGTCTGGCCCGATGCAATAGAAAGGCATAAGCGATGTCGTTGAACCTAGGCAGCCTGGGCATGGAAGATGCCTCGTTTAACTTTGGCGGTTCCTACATCATGGCGCTCGACTGCGGCACCACCTCGGTACTTGCGACCATCGTCGACGAGTACGGATGCATCGTCGCGCAGGCACGTCGCAGCGTCAAAACCAGCTTCCCGCGCCCTGGCTGGGTGGAGCAAGACCCCATGGCGGTGCTTGCCAGCCAGATCGCGGTCATGATGGAGGTCCAGTTTAAGAGCGGCATCCATTCTGACCGCATTGCCGCCATCGGTATCTCCAACCAGCGCGAGACCACGGTGGTGTGGGACCGCATAAGCGGCCAACCTATCTATAACGCCATCGTGTGGCAATGCCGTCGCACCGCACCTCTGATCGACGAGCTGGTCGAGCAGGGCGCAGAAGAGCTGGTGCGCTCCCGCACGGGGCTTACGCTCGACCCGTATTTCTCGGCCTCCAAGGTGCAGTGGATTCTCGATAACGTCGACGGCGCGCGCGAGAGCGCCGCGGCGGGCGACCTTATGTTCGGCACCATCGACACGTGGCTCATCTACAATCTCACCGGCGGTCAGGTCTTTGCTACCGACTACACCAATGCCAGCCGCACCGCGCTCTTTAATATCCATGCGCTCGATTGGGACGACGATCTGCTGGCGCTTTTCGACGTCCCGCGTTCCATGATGCCCGAGGTTCGTTGGAGCTCGGGCGATTACGGCCGCGTCGCGAGCGACATCATGACCAACATGCCACCCATCATGGGCGTGGCGGGCGACCAGCAGGCGTCGCTATTCGGCCACTGCTGCTTCCATCCCGGCCAGACCAAAAACACCTATGGCACGGGTTGCTTTATGCTCATGAACACCGGCGACGAGATCGTCGAATCCAAGAACGGTCTGGTCTCCACGATCGGTATCGCCGCTGACGGCAAGATCAGCTATGCGCTCGAGGGTTCTATCTTTGCCGCAGGCTCCACCATGAACTGGCTGCGCAACAACATGGGCATCATCTCGAGCGTGAGCGAGTCCGCGCAACTCGCCGCTTCAATCAACGACAACGAGGGCTGCTACTTCGTCCCCGCCTTCGCAGGCCTGGGCGCTCCCTGGTGGGACCCGCATGCTCGCGGTGTCGTGTGCGGCCTGACCGGTGCCTCGAGTCGCGCGACCATTGTGCGTGCGGCCTGCGAGTCCATGGCCTATCAGAGTTATGACGTGCTGCGCGCCATGGAGCAGGACGTGGGACTTTCGATTGAGCGTCTGTCCGTCGATGGCGGTGCCTCGCGCAACGAGTTCATCATGCAATTCCAGGCCGATCTGCTGGATATCCCCGTGCTGCAGTGCGAGACGGTGGAGACCACGGCGATCGGCGCCGCGTACTTGGCGGGCCTTGCCGTCGGCTACTGGGAGGATTTGGAGGAGCTGGAGCAAAACGCTCAGATCGTCAAAATCTTCCATCCTCATATGTCCGCCGAGCGCCGTGAGAGCAACCTCGCTGGTTGGCGTGATGCCGTCAAGCGTTCGCTCAACACCGTTCAGTAGGGTTGCGACGGGGCACTCGATACAACAAACCGTTAAACTTATGCACGGCGCGCGGCAACAACGTCGCCGTGCGCCTTGTCAGCAAGGCCATCTTCCGGCCGCAACGAAAGGGGCTTCAACCCATGACCGTCACCTACGATACGTCCCGTGTGACCCTTGTCGATCACCCGCTCGTTCAGCACAAGCTGTCGATCCTGCGCGATAAAAACACCGGCACCAACCAGTTCCGCCAGCTCGTGCGCGAGCTTGCGCTCTTTGACGGCTACGAGGCCATGCGCGACCTGCCTATGGAAGACGTCGAGGTCGAGACCCCCATCACTACCGCCACGTTCAAACAGCTTGCCGGCAAGAAACTCGCCATCGTGCCCATCCTGCGTGCGGGCCTTGGCATGGTCGACGGCATCCTCGACCTGGTGCCCTCCGCTCGCGTGGGCCACATCGGCATGGAGCGCGACGAGGTCACCCACGAGCCGCATGAGTATTACTGCAAGATGCCCAAGGATATCGACCAGCGTATCTGCCTGGTTGTCGACCCCATGCTCGCCACGGGCGGTTCGGCCGAGATGGCTATCAGCTACCTGCGCGAGCGCGGTGTCAAGGACATCCGCATGCTGTGCATCGTCGCCGCGCCCGAGGGCCTCAAGTCGCTGACCGAGAAGGATCCTGACGTACATATTTATACGTGCGCCATCGATGACCATCTCAACGAGGCCGCCTACATCGTTCCCGGCCTGGGCGACGCCGGCGACCGCATCTACGGCACGCTCTAGTCGCTGGGCTAAACGGCCGCGGCTGCAAATACGAAGAAACGGTGCGCGCGGACGAACAAAAGGCGACCGCGCGCACTCCTGTTAACGGACGTTTTGCCCTGCAGGGTTCGAGAAAAACGTATTACCGTACCTGCGGCATAAAGAAGGTCTTAAGAAAACGAACAGGTGCGTATTAACCGATGCTTTTTCGGTTGTACTTTAGCGATTGGCTCGTACAATATTCACCAATGTTTGGCGGGAACTGTTCTGTGAGGCGTTAAAAAGGAAAGTGAGGACGCCAGTGTTTCAGATAGCCGATCTGCTCGCTATCGTTGCAGGCGCCATCGCGGGCGCAATTGCCTTCCTTCCCTTTGTCTTTACGCTCAAGCCGGTTCTTGACGATAAACAGAATGCGGACATGCTCAAGGGTATGGTGAGTCTGGCGGTCTCGGCAATCGCCCTGCTCGTCTTTACCTTGGTTGTGTTTGTGTTGTTCGGAGAGGCATTTCGCATGTTCCTCCTGGGCGAGGCGATCGGCTTCGTGGCCTTTATGGCCGCCTGCGCGGTTCGTGTCGCCAAGGCGCTGCGAGATCCTCATGAGGTCGAAAGGTAAGTCGTGGAAATTTTTGAAAAGCTGCCTGATGAGATTAATCATCTGGTCAGCGAGTTCAGCTCCACCCCTGTCGTGGGCGATCTGAGCTGCGGCATCACGCAGTACTCGTTTTGGCTGATCGTCTCCACGATCGTGCTCCTGATCGTCCTGGCCGTGTTCAAGAAGAAGCAGACCCTGGTTCCCAAGGGCTTCTTCGTCAACGGTTTCGAGTACATCATCGAGTACGTCGAGAACGATATCGGCAAGGGCGTCGTGGGTGAGAACTGGAAGAAGCACTTCCCGTTCCTGTGCTCGCTTTTCCTGTTCATCCTGATCAATAACATGATCGGCCTGATCCCGGGAATGAAGCCCGGCACCGGCGCAATCGGCTCCACCGCCGCGCTCGCCATCTTCGCCTTCGTGTACTTCATCTATTACGGATGCAAGGCTCACGGCGTGATCGGCTACATCAAGAGCCTCGCCCCGCAGGGCGTGAGCTTCCCGATGAACGTGCTCGTGTGGGTCGTCGAGCTCTTCTCGACCTTCCTGCGCCTCATCACGCTCGCCGTCCGTCTGTTCTGCAACATGTTCGCAGGACACGTGGTCATGGGCTCGTTCGCCATCATGGCGAGCATGTTCATGCAGCCGCTGCTTCAGCAGGTTTCCGCGGCGCACGCCGTCGGCGCCCTGCCTTCGCTGGCCTGGCTTGCCATCCTCATCCTGATCTATGCGATCGAGCTTGTGGTCGGCGCCATCCAGGCTTACGTCTTCACGGTCCTTACCGCCGTGTATGTCTCCGAGGCAGAGGAGGTCGCAGAGGAGGAGTAGTCTTCCGTTCGCGCCTTAAAGGTAAGGCAATTCGTTAAACCGCCGGTGCCCGTACCCATGGAGCCCGGCAGTTATAAAAAGGTTATCCTGCGTGAAATAAGACACGCACGACAAAGGAGGAATCGTGGGAGTTATCGGTTACGGTCTCGGTGTTATCGGCGCTGGTCTTGCTATCGGCCTGTCTGCTCTGGGTGCTACGGGTGCTATGGCCCGTCAGCCTGAGGTCCAGGGCCGCGTGTTCACCGTCTTCATCATGGGCTCCGCCTTCGGCGAGGCTCTGGCTCTGATCGGCTTCGTTGTCGCGCTGATCGTTAAATAGCACGGAGCGTCAAGTATGAATCTTTCATCCCAGAAGAGCGCGATCGCACTCTCCGCGTCCGCGGCCGCGCTGCTCATGCCGGTTTCCGCGTTCGCCGAGGACGGCGCAGCCGGTGCGGACATCCTCATCCCTAAGATGGCGGAGTTCATCCCGGCGCTTATCGCCTTCCTGATCATCTGGATCGTGCTGGCCAAGGTCGCCCTGCCGGGCATCATGAAAACCATGGAGGAGCGCGGCAAGAAGATCGAGGAGAGCCTCGACGAGGCCGAGAAGACCAAGCAGGAGGCTATCGCCAAGCGCGCTGAGTCCGACTCGATCGTCACCGACGCCCGTCGTCAGGCTGCCGACATCGTTCTCGAGGCCCGTAAGGACGCCGAGTCCGAGCGCGCCCGTATCATCGAGGCTGCTCACAAGGAGGCCGAGGAGATCATCGCCAAGGCCCATACGACCGTCGAGGACGAGCGCAAGTCCATTTACGCCGGTGCCGCGAGCTCCATCGCCGACCTGTCCGTTGCCGTCGCCACCAAGATCGTGGGCGAGGCACTCGAGGACGAGACCGAGCAGAAGAAGCTCATCGAGCGCTACATCCAGGAAGCAGGTAGCCTGAATGCCGACTAGCCGCTATCAGGACAAGGTGCTCGAGACCTACGCGCGCTCCCTTCTGGAAGCCGCTAAGGCCGAGAACCATGTGTTCGAGGACCTCGAGATGATCGAGCGCTTGGCTTCTGCCAGCCCCGAGATCATCGCCGTGCTCGACACCATGTCCAAGCGCGACCAGCTCGACCTTCTTCCCAAGGTGGCAGCTGCCTTTAAGTATGTTGCCGAGGAAGACGAGGATGTAGTGGGCGTGACCGTCACCACGGCGATCCCGCTCGACGACGAGCTGCGTCAAACCATCACTAAGAAATGCGAGCAGGACTTCGGCCGCAAGGTATTCCTTATCGAGCAGGTCGACCCGTCTATCGTGGGCGGCCTGGTGCTCGAGGCCCGCGGCGAGCGTCGTGATATTTCCGTCAAGACGCAGCTGCGCATCGCGCAGGAGACCCTCGCAAACTCTGCTAATTCGTACGGAGGTGAAGCCTAATGTCCGAAACCCTCAATGCCCAGGATATCGCCAAGAAACTGCAGGAGCAGCTCACGAGCCTCTCCGCGACGGTCGATACGCATGAGGTTTCAACGGTCGACGAGGTAGGCGACGGCATCGCGCGCGTCTCCGGCCTCAAGAGCGCCATGGCAGGCGAGCTTCTGGAGTTCAAGAGCTCCGATACCGGTGAGACCGTCTTCGGCCTTGCCCAGAACCTTGACCGTGACGAGGTCGGCGCCGTTCTGTTCGGTGCCGTCGACTCCATCAAGGAAGGCGACGAGTGCCGCACCACTGGCCGCATTATGGATATCCCCGTGAGCCGCGCCATGCTCGGCCGCGTCGTCAATCCGCTCGGCCAGCCCATCGACGGCCTGGGCGACATCGTCGCTACGCACCGTCGCCCCATCGAGTTCAAGGCCCCCGGCGTCATCGACCGTACCCCGGTGTGCGAGCCGGTTCAGACCGGTCTGCTCGCTATCGACTCCATGGTGCCTATTGGCCGCGGTCAGCGTGAGCTCATCATCGGCGACCGTAAGACCGGTAAGACCGCCATCGCCATCGACGCTATTCTCAACCAGCGCGGCAAGGGCATGGTCTGCATCTATGTCGCCATCGGCCAGAAGGCCTCCACGGTTGCCAACATCCGCGAGACCCTCGCTCAGCACGGTGCGCTCGACTACACCATCATCGTTTCGGCCACCGCTGCCGATTCCGCCCCTATGCAGTACATCGCGCCTATGACCGGTGCCGCTATCGGCGAGTTCTTCATGTACAACGGCGAGGACGGCAAGCCCGCCAGCGAGACCAACCCCGGCGGCCACGTGCTCGTCATCTACGACGACCTGTCCAAGCAGGCTGTGGCCTACCGTCAGATGTCGCTGACGCTGCATCGTCCGCCCGGACGCGAGGCCTATCCTGGCGACATCTTCTACCTGCACTCTCGTCTGCTCGAGCGTGCCGTCAAGATGTCCAAGAAGAACGGTTACGGCTCCATGACGGCACTGCCGATCATCGAGACCCAGGACGGCGACGTCTCGGCCTACATTCCGACCAACGTTATTTCCATTACCGATGGTCAGATCTACCTGCAGTCCGAGCTCTTCTTCCAGGGTCAGCGCCCGGCAGTCGACGTGGGCATCTCCGTGTCCCGCGTCGGTGGCGATGCGCAGACCAAGGCCATGAAGCAGGTCGCCGGCAACCTCCGTCTGGACCTCGCTTCGTACCAGGAGCTCGCTGGCTTTACGCAGTTCGGCTCCGACCTCGACGAGGCTACTCAGAAGCAGCTGACCCATGGTGCTCGCATGACCGAGCTCCTGAAGCAGCCGCGTTACAAGCCGTTTGAGGTTGGCGAGCAGATCGTTACGCTGTTCGCTGGCAACGAGGGCTTCCTGGATGACCTGGAGATCGCCGACGTGCTGCCCTTCCGTGCCGAGCTCATCGAGTACATGGACAATGGCTTTGGCTCGCTGCTCGACAAGGTTCGCGCCAAGAAGATCGATGATGACACCAAGGCTGAGCTCTTGCGCGTCATCGGCGACTTCAAGCAGCAGTTCATGGCCAAGCACCATTCGGATGTTTCTGGATCAGAGGAGAACTAAGCCCCATGGCCAACCTTCGCGACATTAAGAAGCGAATCTCCTCGGTTACCACGACCAAGCAGATCACGCGCACGATGGAGATGGTCTCTACGGCCAAGATCCGTCGTGCCCTCGATCGCTCCAAGCAGGCCGAGCCCTATAAGGAGGCGCTGACCGACGTCATGTTGACGGTCGCCGGCGACGCCTCCTGTTCGGGCACCGATCCCATGCTGCAGAAGCATGAGAGCGTCAAGCATGGCCTGATTGTCGTTATTGCCTCGGACCGCGGCCTTGCCGGCGGTTTCAATACGACGGTGGAGCGCACGGCCGAAAAGCTCGCCGCTTCTTGGGCGAACGACGGCATCGAGTGCGAGATCATCGCGTGCGGGCGTAAGCCGGTCACGTATTTCCGTGACCGCGCAAACGTTGTCATGCACTTTGAGGGCAACTCCTCTGAGCCCGATTTCAATCAGGCCCGCATGATTTCCTCTCATATCTGCGATGCGTATCGTGCCGGTGAGCTTGACCGTGTCGAGCTTGTCTACCACCACGCCAAGAACCGCGTGGATCAGGAGCTTCGCGTCGAGCATCTGTTGCCGCTCGACCCCGAGATGATCGCTATGGCCCACGGTCCGCGTAAGAACGAGACCGACGCCCCTAAGCGCATCTCGTCCACGTTCGAGTTCGTGCCCTCTCCCGAGCATGTTCTCGGCAAGCTTGTGCCGTCTTATATCCTGACGGTCATCTACCAGGCCCTGATCGATTCGGCGGCTGCCGAGCAGGGTGCACGCCGCAAGGCCATGCACTCCGCGACGGAAAACGCCACCGCGATCATCTCGACCCTTACCCGCACGTATAGTCGCGTGCGCCAGGCTTCGATCACGACCGAGATCAACGAGATCGTCGGCGGAGCCTCAGCATTGGAGGAACAGTAATGGCTAATAACACCGTAAAGCTTGCGGTCGAGGAAGCCACCAAGAAGACGACTGCCGGTGATGGTCGCATCGTGCGAATCATCGGCCCTGTCGTCGACGTCAAGTTTGACGGCGCGGTGCCCCCGATCTACAACGCGCTCACGGTCGAGGCCGAGACCCCGATCGGTCATCTGAGCACGATCCTTGAGGTCGAGAGCCAGCTTCCGGGCGGCGTCGTCCGCACGGTCGCCATGTCCTCGACCGACGGCCTGCAGCGCGGCCTCATCGCCACCGATACCGGTGAGCCCATGAAGATGCCCGTTGGTCCCAAGACGCTCGGTCGCATTTGGAACGTCATGGGCAAGCCCGTCGACGGCAAGCCCATGCCCGAGGTGGAGGAGTTCTACCCCATCCACCATGCAGCGCCCCGCTTTGACGAACTCACCACCAAGACCGAGATCTTCGAGACCGGCATCAAGGCCGTTGACCTGCTCGAGCCCTACATCCGTGGCGGCAAGACGGGCCTGTTCGGCGGCGCCGGCGTCGGCAAGACCGTTCTGATTCAGGAGCTCATCAACAACCTCGCCCAGGAGCACGGCGGCACCTCGGTGTTCACCGGCGTCGGCGAGCGTACCCGCGAGGGCACCGACCTGTTCCTCGAGATGAGCGAGTCTGGCGTTATCGACAAGACCTGCTTGGTCTATGGTCAGATGAACGAGCCGCCCGGAGCGCGTCTGCGCATCGGTCTGGCCGGCCTTACCACCGCTGAGTACTTCCGTGATCGCGGCCAGGACGTTCTGCTGTTCATCGACAACATCTTCCGCTTCTCCCAGGCCGGTTCCGAGGTTTCCGCACTGCTGGGCCGTATGCCGTCCGCCGTTGGTTACCAGCCTACGCTGGCTACCGAGATGGGCGACCTCCAGGAGCGCATTACCTCGACCAAGACGGGCTCCATTACCTCCGTCCAGGCTGTCTACGTCCCCGCCGACGACCTGACCGACCCGGCGCCTGCCACGACGTTTACGCACCTCGACGCCACCACGGTTCTTTCGCGTAGCATTTCGTCGCTCGGCCTGTTCCCGGCTATCGACCCGCTCGCGTCTTCCTCCGACGCTCTCGATCCCTCGATCGTCGGCGAGGAGCACTACCGTGTCGCCGTCAAGGTCCAGGAGCTCCTGCAGGAGTACTCCGACCTTCAGGACATCATCGCCATTCTGGGTATGGACGAGCTGTCCGAGGAGCAGCGCCTTACGGTCAACCGTGCCCGTAAGATTCAGCAGTTCCTCTCGCAGTCCTTCCACGTCGCCGAGAAGTTCACCGGTAACCCCGGTGTCTACGTCCGAGTCGAGGATACCGTCCGCTCTTTCGCCGAGATTGTCGACGGCAAGGCCGATGACCTGCCCGAGCAGGCTTTCCGCTATGCTTCCACGATTGAGGACGTGCGCGAGCGCGCCCGCAAGATGGGGGAGAAGTAGGTTATGCGTATCCGCATCGTGTGCCCCGTGAGCTGCGCCTATGAGGGCGACGCTGCGTTTGTGTCGATTCCGTCCACGGATGGCGAGTTTGGCGTTCTGCCTGCTCACTCCAGCGAGATCTGCACGATCGACCGCGGTTACGTTCGCGTTTCCGATAAGGCCATGGGCACTGTCGACCACACGTTTGCCGTGGCCGGCGGCTATGCCCAGGTTGCGGACGATGTCGTGACCGTTCTCGCCGAGCGCGCTTGCGATTTGGCGACCGTCGATGCCGACAAGCTTAAAGCTGATATTCAAGGTTTTGAAGAGAAGCTGGGTAATTTGTCGGAGGATGATGCACGCCGCGCCTACCTCTATAATGAAATCGCATGGTGTAAGCTCAAGCTTGCCCAATAGTCAAACGATTTAGCGTTCGACCATTTGCGAACACATCATGCCCGGGATGGCCTAGCCACCCCGGGCATGCTTTTTGAAAGGGTAGACCTTGGATATTATCCGCGTTGAGGGTGGCCACGCCATCGGAGGCTCCGTGCCCGTCTCGGGTGCTAAGAACTCCGCGCTCAAACTCATGGCGGCAACGCTTCTGGCGCCGGGCAAGACGACGCTGCAGAACGTGCCCGATATTTCCGATGTCCACGTGATGGGCAAGGTGCTCAAGGGCATGGGCGCTACGATCGATGTTCTCGACGAGCACACGCTCGAGATTGATACCTCTCAGGTCGATTCCTGGGAGGCCCCCTACGAGCTCGTTGCCAAGATGCGTGCTTCCACCGCCGTCATGGGGCCCCTGCTGGGTCGCTTCCATCGCGCCAAGATCGCCATGCCGGGCGGCTGCAATCTGGGTGCTCGCAAGATCGATATGCACATTCTTGGTCTTGAGGCCCTGGGCGTCGAGTTTGATACCGCCCACGGCTATATCAACGCCAGCGCGCCTCAGGGCCTGCGCGGCACCACCGTCACGCTCGAGTTCGCCAGCGTCGGTGCGACCGAGAACCTCATCATGGCCTCCGTGCGCGCGCAGGGCACCACGGTTATCGACAATGCCGCCCGCGAGCCCGAGATCGTCGATCTCGCCAACATGCTCAACGAAATGGGCGCCAAGATTGTTGGCGCCGGTACGCCTGTCGTGACCATCGAGGGCGTGGAAGAGCTGTATCCTGTTACCCATCGCGTAGTGGGCGACCGCATCGAGGCCGGTACCTTTATCGTCGCCGGTGCGTTGATGGCAGACGATCGCGGTGTCGATGTCACGGGCTTTTGCCCCATTCACTTGGGCATGGTGCTCAAGAAGATGGAGCTCATGGGTATCGACTGCGAGCGCGTCGAGGATGGCGTCCATGTGAACCGTGCCGAGCATATCAAGCCGGTCGACATCCAGACGCTTCCGTTCCCCGGCTTCCCGACCGACATGCAGGCGCAGATTATGGTGCTCTCCGCCCTTGCCGACGGCAGTTCCGTTATTACCGAGAACATCTTCGAGAATCGCTTTATGTTTGCCTCTGAGCTGGTGCGCATGGGTGCCGACATTCGTATCGAGAGCCATCATGCCATGATTCATGGCGTCAAGGGCTTCTCGGGCGCACAGGTTACCTCGCCCGATCTGCGTGGCGGAGCGGCCCTCGTCGTAGCGGGCTTGATCGCCGACGGGACGACCGAGGTTTCGGCTATCCATCACATCAAGCGCGGCTACGAGCAGTTTGTCGAAAAGCTGCAGGCGCTCGGCGCGCATGTCGAGCATGCTACCGTCCCCGATCCCGTCATCTACTAATACAGGTTGCCTATGTTTAATAAAAAGCCCCTCGCGGATACCACCACCCGAAGACCCTCAACTGGTGCGCAGGCCAAGATCTACAGTCGCGATAACGTGGCTCGCTATTCCGAGCGCGCTCGCCAACGTCGTCGTAGCCACACGATTCGTCACGTCGCGCTCATTGTCGTGCTTGGCGTGCTGCTGAGTGCCACTACCGCTGCCGGCCTGTGGTTTGCCACCATTATGGGCAAGCTCGGCGATTCTAATGTCATTACCGACAATCTGCGTCGGGTTCTGGTTGACACCGATGAGGCAAAGGATCCGTTCTACGTGCTGCTTCTTGGCACCGACGGCCGTCCGGGCGAGGATACGTATCGTGCCGACTCGATTATCCTGGCACGCATCGACCCCACGCAAAAGCAGGCGACGCTCATTTCCGTTCCGCGCGACACCAAGGTCGAGTACAAGGGCGAGACCATGAAGATCAACGCCTGCCATACCGTTGGCGGCGCCGAGGCCATGGTCGAGGCGGTCAACGAGCTGTGCGGTGTTCAGATTTCCCACTATGCCGAGGTCAGCTTCGACGGTATGCAGGCACTGATTGATTCGGTTGGCGGTATCGACATTAACGCAACCGATGATGTTGACGACCCCGAGCACCTGGATATTAAGATTACCGCTGGCCAGCAGCATATGGACGGTGCCACCGCCCTTACCTATGCCCGCTGCCGCTACACCTATGCCGACGGCGATTACACGCGCATGCGCCACCAGCGTCAGGTGCTTGGCGCCCTTGCCAACCAGATTCTCAATAACTTCGATGCCACGAAGATCTTTGGCCTGGTTAATTCGCTGTCCGATATGCTCGTAACCGATATGAGCGTTCAGGATATCGTGGCTACGGTCAATGCCATGCGCGGTATGGATGTCGACGGTATCTACTCGGCCAACCTGCCCTCGTACGCCGACGACAGCACCATGATCGACGGCGTGAGCTATGTCTTTGTCTACGAGGACGAGCTCAAGGAAATGATGGAGCGCGTCGATGCCGGCAAGGATCCCAAGGGTCCCAACACCATGGGTCTTTCCGACGGCTCCAGCTCTACGATCGGTGACCTCAGCAACAACACGTCTGACGACTACGCAAACGGTACCGCAACCTCATCGGTCGGCTCTGACGATTCCGATGACTCAAGCGATTCGAGCGATTCGGACTACTACGAAGAGCCCACCGGCGACGGCAACGGTTACGAGGCCAACTACTAAGTTACGGCGTTTTACCAAACGCCGTAACGACTCGACGCTGCGCGCCGCCCAAGGCGACAATTTGTCATTCAAAAGGCAGGGCATGACCAGAAGGTCAATGCCCTGCCTTTTTCATGCCAACTTGTTCGCCTTGGACGTCGCTCGCTGACGTTGGCTCAACCTGCGATGTTGACTACTCCCCTTGTATCAAAAACCGCCCCGCTCTCTGTAGAGGACGGGGCGGTTCGTCTTTTGGGCTTATGCAGCCAGGCTTATGCGAAACGGGCGACGAGCTCCTGCAGGACGTCGGTCATCTTGACGAGCGAACTGACCGGGACAAACTCGTTGACGCCGTGGTAGCAATAGCCGCCGGTGGAAAGGTTGGGGCAGGGCAGACCGCGGAACGACAGCTGCGCGCCGTCGGTGCCGCCGCGAATCGGCAGCACTTGGGGCTCAACGCCGCAGGCAAGGTAGGCTTCCTTGGCAACGTCAATAAGCTCGGGATAGTCACGAACGATCTCGGCCATATTTCGATACTGCTGCTTAATCTCGACCGTCACGCGCTTGTCACCCAAGCGCTGGTTGAGCATCGAGGCGGCGGCATCAATAAGGTCGAGTTTCTGCTGGAACTTGGCTGCGTCATGGTCGCGGACGATATAGCGCGCTGTGGCGTGATCGACGGTTGCAGATACACCCTCAAGGTGATAAAAGCCCTCGTAGCCTTCCGTATACTCCGGGCGCTGCACGTAGGGGAGCAACGCGTTGAAGTCGCAGAACAGATTGCCTGCGTTGACCATACGGCCCTTGGCGTCGCCCGGGTGGATGGACTGGCCCTCAAAGCGGATGGTCGCCTCGGCGGCGTTAAAGCACTCCCACTCCAGCTCGCCGATGGGGCCGCCGTCGACCGTGTAGGCGTACTTGCAGCCAAAGGTATCGATATCCAACAGCTCGGCTCCGTGACCGATCTCCTCGTCAGGGCAGAAGCAAATGCCGAGTGCGGGATGGGGCAGAGAGGGGTCCTGAGCGATACGCGCGACAAGCGACATGATCTCGGCGACGCCTGCCTTGTCGTCCGCGCCCAGCAGCGTGGTGCCATCGCTGCAGACCAGGTCCTCACCCGCGAGGTCGTTCAGGGCGGGAAGCTTGGCGGTACTCATGGCAACGGGCTTACCGTCAACCGTGCCGCAGACCAGGTCGCCGCCTTCGTAGTGTACGATGTGCGGCTTCACGCCGGCGCCCGGTGCAACTTCGGTGGTGTCGAGATGGGCGATCAGGCCAAGGGCGGGCTTGTCCTCAGCGCCCGCACTTGCGGGGATATGCGCGCAGACATAGGCACGCTCGGTCACGTGGGCATCTTCCGCACCAAGCTCGCGCAGCTCTTCAGCCAGCACGTTGGCAAGGTCAAACTGAACGACGCTCGAGGGTACCTGGTCGCAGTTTGCATCCTCGGACTGCGTGTTGATCTGGACGTAGCGCAAAAAGCGCTCGAGGACATCGGGGTCCGTGGTGGTGTTTTCCATAAAGACCGCTCCAATCTTGGTCGTCGTGTGCAACAAGAACTCTAGCACGGTATGCCACGGCATACCGCGACGCTTGGATGGGGTAGAATCAGCCATTGAATGCAGAAGGGACGGAAGATCATGGATACGACAAATAGCTCGCGCGAACTACATCTGACGGTGGCGAACGAAGACTACTTGGAGTGCATGGTTCGCATTGAAAGCGAAGAGGGGGAAACCAACGGCGTGCGATCGGTCGACATCGCGCAGCGCCTTGGCGTCTCCAAGGCATCGGTCAATAAAGCGGTTTCGGCGCTCAAGGCATCCGAGCTTGTCGAGCAATCGCACTACGGCAAGGTAGTCCTGACCGATCGCGGCCGCGAGGTTGGCACGGCTATCTGGTACCGTCATCGCCTCGTCCGCACGTTTTTGGTTCAGGAGCTCGGTGTCGAATTTGAGCGAGCCGATTCCGAGGCCTGCATGATGGAGCATGCGCTATCCGAGGACACGATGAACCGCTGGCTCGCCTATCTCGAAAAACAGGGAATCAGCGTCGAGGAATAGCGGGATATGTATGGATACGAGTTATTACAACCGCTTTGGTGCCGAGGAACTTACGCGCCGCTTGTCGAGCGAGACCTTGTTGGCGCAGGGCCCCATGGGCAGTGTTCTGTTGAGTGAGTACGATGCCGCCGATATTCCACCGGCGTTTTGGAATCTGGCAGAGCCGCAGACCGTTTCTCGTATCCATCGCTTGTATGTCGCCGCCGGCGCGCAGGTACTCATTACCAATACCTTTCAGGCATCAAGCTATGCCCTCAAGCACGACCAGATTGCGCCGTCCGTGGCGGAGGTCAATCGCGGGGCCGTCGACGATGCCCGCCAGGCGCACCCTCAGCTGCTGCTGGGCTCGATGGGTCCGATCGGTATTGAGTGGTTTGCCGAGGACTCTGCCGAGTTTCGTGAGATCCGAGGCATTGCGCGCGAACAGGCGCACGCCTTACTCAATGCTGGTGTTGATGGTCTGCTGATCGAGACGGTGACGTCTATCCGTAATTTGCAGCCCATGCTTGCCGGCGCTCGAGATGCCGCTGACGGCATGCCTGTCCTGGTGAGTTTTGTCGTTGATGACAAAGGCGACCTGTTGGGCGATGGCCTCAACATCGAGGCAGCCGTTTTGTACGCCGAAAAACACGGCGCAAACTCGGTTGGTGTTAATTGCTGTTCGCTTGCGGCCGCGAACGCGGCGGTGCCCAGGATGGTTGCATCGGCGACTACTCCCGTCACGGTGCGTCCCAACGTGGGCGATCCGGTCCAGACTCAGGATGGCCCCGTATGGCACGAGAACCCTGAAGCTTTCGCGCGCGCATGCATCGAATGGAGACATGCCGGTGCCGCAATGGTGGGCAGTTGCTGTGGAACCACGGCAATCACTACGGCAGCGATGGCCGAGGCGCTCGATATATAAAGGGCAAAACCGCTCCATACGGGGCGGTTTTTTTATTGCTTGCATGTCCTCGGCAGCATTTGCCCAAATGGTGAATGCTGGTGCCGGCAGGTTGCCGAGTGTGTATCGCGGGTATACCTCATGCGTACCATGATCCAAACACTGTGAGGTGTCTGCGCGTGTGCGCGATAATTCATTTTGGAACTGACGGTTGGCGCGCCCGCGTCGACGACGACTTTACCGTCGACAACGTTGCCCGCATTGCCGATGCCGTCGGCGAGTTGTGGCAAAAGATCAATCCCGGCAAAACAGTATATATAGGGTTCGACACCCGGCCGCAGGCGCGCGAGTTTGCTGAGCTTGCGGCAGGCGTGCTTGCCGCTCACGGATTGGACGCAGTGCTCGCATCTCGGCCTGTTCCGACCCCCGCCCTTACGTGGGCGGCGGCGTATGACGGTGAGGCGTGCGGCGCGCTCATGGTGACGGGGTCCCATCATCCGCAGGGTTATCTGTGTCTCAAGATTCGCATGGGTGACGGCTCGACCGCCAACCAGGATGTCATCGAAGAGCTCGAAGAGACCATGGCTCCCGAGCCAATGGGGATCGAGGGGCAATATCGCACCGCGGATATCATTCCTGACTATATGCAAGCGGTGGCATCGTTTGTCGATGCCGAAGCCATCCGCGCCGCGCACCTGCGCGTGGTTGTTGACCCCATGGGCGGCGCAGCCCAGGGCTATCTAGCCGACTTGCTGCGCGAGCTTGGCGTTGAGGTGCACGAGATTCACGCCGGGCAGGCGCCTGACCAAGAAGATATCTGCCCCGACCCCGTTGAGCCGTGGGTGGACGCTTGCGAGCATACGGTTATCGAGGACGGAGCTTGCGCTGGCCTGGTGACCGACGGCGACGCCGACCGTATCGGCGCGGTTGACGAGCGCGGCAGATATATACATCCGCATCAGATCATGGCGCTCGTTTTGGGCGACTTGGTTCAATTTCGTAATTTGGAGGGGCGCGTCGTCGTCAATCTTTCGTGCTCGACGCTCGTGCGTCGCATTGCCGAGGCGCTTGGCTGCCGCGTGACCGTCAAACCAGTCGGTTTCAAATATATAGCGGCGGAGATGAAGAAGGGCGGCGTCCTCATGGGCGGCGAAGAAGCCGGTGGTATCGGCATCGCCGCGCATATGCCCGAGCGCGATGGAATCCTCGCCTGTCTGATTCTGTGTGAGCTTATGGCAAAGACGGACGCGCCTTTGGGCGTTCTGGTCGACCAACTCGAGGACAGTTTTGGTAAGACGAGTTACGGTCGACGCGATTTGCGCCTTGAGGCCGAAGATGCCGAAACGTTACGAACGCTGCTGCCGGGCGTAAACCCCAAGTCGATTTGTGGCAAGGTGCCGCAAAACGTTAGTCATATGGATGGCTTGCGTTTGGCATTCGAGGATGACACGTGGCTGCTGGTCCGTCCTAGCGGGACCGAACCAGTGGTGCGCGTCTACGCCGAGGGGTTCTCGGTGGAAGAACGTGATGAGTTGCTCGATGCTGGCTGTGCTTTAGCTAGGGGAACGTATCCGCTTTAACCATGAGACTGCCTTATATAAAGAGATGCTCGGTGAGCGGTAGTTAACGGCTGGCAAACGTTAGTCGGATCCCAAATTGTGTAGGAAATGTGTACACCCAGATTCCCGCCCCCGGCGCCCCTCCGGTCTGGCAATATATCTCCTTGCCGCGCGGCCCGGTCGGACCGGATCAGCCGCCAGGCGTGCACCTTGAGAACCGGATACTGCGAGGATGGACACATTCAGTGTCGCATCCGGGCAGACATCGAACCATTTGAAATGGTCTAACTTGGATTTGTTTTTCGCAAGGCCGCCGAGAGGCGGCCCCGAGAAATTCCTTTTCCTATACTTAAACCATATGAATCGAACGGAACCGATCAGCGATGGACTGAGAGGACCGGACGGGCTCGAAGCCCAGAATATTTTGGACGGAGAGTTCGATCCTGGCTCAGGATGAACGCTGGCGGCGCGCCTAACACATGCAAGTCGAACGGCACCCACCTCCGGGTGGAAGCGAGTGGCGAACGGCTGAGTAACACGTGGAGAACCTGCCCCCTCCCCCGGGATAGCCGCCCGAAAGGACGGGTAATACCGGATACCCCGGGGTGCCGCATGGCACCCCGGCTAAAGCCCCGACGGGAGGGGATGGCTCCGCGGCCCATCAGGTAGACGGCGGGGTGACGGCCCACCGTGCCGACAACGGGTAGCCGGGTTGAGAGACCGACCGGCCAGATTGGGACTGAGACACGGCCCAGACTCCTACGGGAGGCAGCAGTGGGGAATCTTGCGCAATGGGGGGAACCCTGACGCAGCGACGCCGCGTGCGGGACGGAGGCCTTCGGGTCGTAAACCGCTTTCAGCAGGGAAGAGTCAAGACTGTACCTGCAGAAGAAGCCCCGGCTAACTACGTGCCAGCAGCCGCGGTAATACGTAGGGGGCGAGCGTTATCCGGATTCATTGGGCGTAAAGCGCGCGTAGGCGGCCCGGCAGGCCGGGGGTCGAAGCGGGGGGCTCAACCCCCCGAAGCCCCCGGAACCTCCGCGGCTTGGGTCCGGTAGGGGAGGGTGGAACACCCGGTGTAGCGGTGGAATGCGCAGATATCGGGTGGAACACCGGTGGCGAAGGCGGCCCTCTGGGCCGAGACCGACGCTGAGGCGCGAAAGCTGGGGGAGCGAACAGGATTAGATACCCTGGTAGTCCCAGCCGTAAACGATGGACGCTAGGTGTGGGGGGACGATCCCCCCGTGCCGCAGCCAACGCATTAAGCGTCCCGCCTGGGGAGTACGGCCGCAAGGCTAAAACTCAAAGGAATTGACGGGGGCCCGCACAAGCAGCGGAGCATGTGGCTTAATTCGAAGCAACGCGAAGAACCTTACCAGGGCTTGACATATGGGTGAAGCGGGGGAGACCCCGTGGCCGAGAGGAGCCCATACAGGTGGTGCATGGCTGTCGTCAGCTCGTGTCGTGAGATGTTGGGTTAAGTCCC
>USFK01000008.1 GCA_900553935.1 uncultured Collinsella sp. | reverse complement strand
TCGGGCAGGCCGAGCTCGCGACCCACAACGCGCACCTCGTCCTTGTACAGCAGCTTGACGGGCTCGCAGAGCTCAAACTGCAGGTCCTCGGGCAGGCCGCCAACGTTATGGTGAGCCTTCACGCCGTCCTGCGACTCCAGAATGTCGGGGTAGATGGTGCCCTGGGCGAGGAAGCTGACCTCGTCGCCAACCTTGCGGGCCTCTTCCTCGAACACGCGGATAAACTCGGCGCCGATAATCTTGCGCTTGGTCTCGGGCTCGTCGACGTCGACGAGCTTATCGAGGAAGCGGTCAGTGGCGTCCACGTAAACCAGGTTGGCGTCCATCTGGTTCTGGAACACGTCGACGACCTGCTCGCTCTCGCCCTTGCGCATCAGGCCGTGGTTCACATGCACGCAGATGAGCTGCTTGCCGATGGCCTTGATCAGCAGTGCCGCGACGACCGAGCTGTCAACGCCGCCAGAAAGGGCCAGCAGGACCTTCTTGTTGCCGATCTGCTCACGGATTGCAGCAACCTGCTCTTCGATGAACGCCTGGGCAAGTTCGGGAGTGGTGATACGCACCATGTCGTCGGGACGCTTGTTGGGATCCATGCAAAGCTCCTTTTCGGTTCGATGGGAATGCGCTACACGTATGCAAACGCACCGTCATATGACCTCATTATATGCAGAGCGAGGTTCGTTTCCCATCGCTGCGACGGAGCTTTTTGCAGGGGTGGCAATTTTTCCTAATGTCGAGGTCAGCTAGGCTTCGGTAGCCACCTTGGGAGCATCGCCAATAGACTCTTCCTTTATACGTTCGGCACAATCGTAGGCGATACCCACAAATTCAAGTCCCGAGCAACAGGAGTACAATTGCTGCTAGTGTTGCCAGCTGTTGGGAGATGGAAGATGGACTGCGATGGCTACCCGCGCATTCCCATGCCGTTGATGTGCACCGCCTTTGTGCCGGGGCAGATTGACGCTGCGGTTGCAGGCATTTCCGACCCCGATTCACGCACCATCGCCACGGCGGAAGCGCTGTACTTTCGCGGACAGGCCACACTCGCCGCCGAGACAGCACGCCCCTATCTTGACGCCACCGACCCCGCACTGCGCTATTCCGCATGCCTTATCTGCGGATATGCCAGTCTGTCGCTCAACCGTATCGCCGATGCCCGTCGTTGCCTTGCGGGCATCCTCGATACGCCAACTGACGAGGAATCGTCTGCCGTCCACGCCACACATATCCTGTTCGCCTCCGCCGCGAGCGTCCTGTTGCACTTGCCTTCCCCGTATTCTGCCGAAGAGTTTTATCCGCTTGCGGCACATCTGCCCGAAGGCCTGCGCCTGTTCGCCAGCTACGTGATGGCGCATGCCCTGTACCTGCGCGGCGAATATGGCCGCAGTCTAGGCATGGCGGAAAACGCCCTGATCATGAAACAGGGAAGTTATCCCATCTCGGAGCTGTTCCTGCACCTGTCGGCTTCCATGGCCTGCATGAGTCTCAAAGACGTCGACGCCGCAAAGGCACACTTCGGAGCCGCTTGGGACATTGCGCGTCCCGACGGCCTTATCGAGCTCATTGGCGAGCACCACGGCCTTTTGCAGGGGCTTATCGAGGCATGCTTAAAATCGCAATACCCCGACGATTTCGCTCGCATCATCGAGATCACGTATCGATTCAGCTACGGCTGGCGGCGCATCCACAACCCCGATTCGGGCGAGGACGTGGCCGACGATCTAACGACCACGGAGTTCACCATGGCCATGCTCGCCTGCCGTGGGTGGACCAACGCCGAAATCGCACGCCATATGGGCGTGTCGCCGGGCACCGTTAAAAACCGCCTATCAGGAGTGTATGCCAAGCTTGGTATCGGAACTCGTGCCGAGCTGGTCGCGCATATGTTGCGTTAGCGACCGGGCTGGCAAGCGCATCGAACGCGTTCCGGAACCCGGCGCTTCGCTCGATCAATTTGGACATTTTGACCCTTGAACGGCACTACCGCCACGAAGCGGCTTCTCGCAAAATTGGATTATTTCCATCGATACCTGCGGGATGGGAGCCAGAGATGCTTGATCGCCGTTCGTTACTTGTTGCCGGAGCGTCCTCGCTGGCGAGCATTATGTTGCCGCGCGTGCCGGGAAGCGCAAACGCCTTCATATTGCCGTTTGCGCCCACCGAAGCCTATGCCGACGAAAAAGACCCCTTCAGGGTGCTCGTTCTCTCGCGCACCATGTTTGGTGTGGTCGTGGTCGACGTCGCCAACAAGAATGCGCCCATCGCAGGTGCCCAGGTCACGCTCACATCACGCTATGCCGCAGGCAAGCAGCTCACCGCCACGACCGACGACGAAGGCACGGCCATCTTTGAGGTCGCGCCGCTTTCGGAAGGCTACGTGGACGAGGCAACGCTCCTTGACGCGTACGACTTTAACGGCGGCATCTCCATTAGTGTGGCGGGCTACCGTGATGTCGAGATTCCCCTTGCGCGCATCCAGGGCGGCACCGCCATAACCGCGCCCACGCGTCCGCTTTCCGACGGCGAGCCGTACTTCCGCCAGCTCACATTCGACGAATGGGACATCCAGTACGCTGAAGCCACGTTTATGGCATTGCCGAAAGACGACACGGCAAACGAGCAGCCCGACACGCACGCCTTCGCTGTACAGGCTCATCTGCCGCAGGGTGGGCAGGCAACGCTGCGCATCAACAAAGTGACGTCTGCCGCGGGCAGCTCACCCGAAACCGTCACGCAGATCGGTCAGATCAAGGCCAGCGCATCGGGCGCGGATAATCTGGCGACGTTCACACTCGAAGACACGTTCCTCGATGCAGCGTCAAACCTTCTGGAGGAAGGATGCAAGTTGCGCTTTGTCCTCGACTACCAGGGCAAGACCTATACACTCTCCTCCCCCATGGCCGTTGTCACTGCGCCGGCCGCAAAGGCGGAATCGGGCTCGACCACTATCGTCCCCACTACCATGGACCAAGAGATCACTCCGTTTGATTTCCCCGCGGCGTTTCCCGGCATCGGTGGTAATAAGTTCACGTGTTGGATGCCCGCATTTCCGATCCTCTTCGATTTCTCGTTTGCTGGATACGTGCTGTTTGGCGGAGGATACAAACCAGCCAGCTATATGAACGATTCGGGCAATCCGGATCCGGAGTACTGGAAGAAATCGCCGCGCGAGTCGGGCGCCAAGCAGGCAAACCGCTATCTCGACGAGATGGAGGGGAAGTGGAATCAGCACAAGAGCATGAGCGCCGGTTCGGGCACCGATCCAAGGAACACCAAGCTCCTTCGCCACCATTGCACGCTGCTGTTCACGATGGATATCGCCACGCAGCTGTACGGCTCGCTCGCCTACGATTGGGTGGGCAAAACCTGGGGCAACAACAACGACCCCGCATACGGCAATATTAAGGCCCTCTTCCAGGTAAGAACCGACCTCAATTGGACCGAGCAGTTTACCCTGGGACCGGTGCCGTTTTTCCTAAACGTCAACCCCTGGGTGCTAGCAAAACTGGCACTCGCTGTGGGCGCCCACACGCACGGTAGCGGCGCGGCGTTTTTCAAAAACATTTCGCTCGACTATTCCAACACGTCGGGCTCGCTCACCATCCAGATCGGGCTTGCCGTTACCTTTGGCGCCGGCGTTGCGGGCGTCGCCTCGTCTGCCGTGCGCGGCGCCGCATCCCTCACGCTGTTCATCGGGTACGAGAAGGCAGATGGACACCAGCTTCCGCGACTGCGCGTAGGTGCAGACGTCGATGTCGACGTGATACTCCAGTTCGTCATGTTCAAGTGGACCACCAAGGCTTGGTCGGGATCGTGGCCCACACTCGCCGATTCGTGGGATATGTCAGTGAACAATGGCGATCAGTATGTGCTCCAGCGCTCTGAGCTGGCCTTGAGTGGAGATACGCCCTACACGCTGGATGCCCGCTTCGACTCAGCCGGCAACGCCGAGGCAGGTGGTGTGCCGCAATTTATCGCATCGGCCACCATCGTCACTAACGCCGAGCTGCTCGCACGCGCCGAGGTTGCAGCCACCGCGATAAACGTCGCGCCTGTCGTGCGCGATTGGGATCAAGCGGTCACGCGTATTGAGCTCGAGGCGGATGCAGAAAGCGACGACACGGGACAGATCGAGCATTTCGTCCATACGCTGATAGAGAACGACGAAAATGCCGCGCCGATGTATGGGTACGCCTATATCGGCCAAGCGAGGAACGCCGTTGCGGATCCCAACGCCAATTCTGCTGGTGTATCGGAGGACGAACGTGGCGGCATCAAACCCTCGAGCGACAACGTGCTGTTTTCCGGCGTGCTCAGCGAAGCCCACATAAAGCTGGCGATGATCGCCGGCATAGAGTGCCTGTTCCGTATCGCCTCGGTGCGCTACGGCGACAATGGCCGCTCGCGCCTGGTGGTGCATACAAAGACGAACGGCACGTGGTCCGCTCCCACGCCCGTGGACTTCCCCCTTGGGTTTGGCGAGGGCGACGTGGAGCGCGACGGCACATACGATTACGACTTCGACGTGGTGGAATATACGGACGGGAGGGGAGACCAGGACGCCTACGTGCTGCTGGTCTCCGGCGAGCGCCCCGCCGGCGACAACACCCTTTTCGATACGGCAAGCACAGCCGGCATACTGTCCGTTGTGCGCCTGCGCATAAGTAATGACGAGATCCGCGTGGTGTCGCATACGTCATGGCGCAGCATCTCGCGCGGCCGCCTGCAAGAGGATGGCTACCATTGCCTGCAGTGCCCGCGTATCACGGTGGGCAAGACGCTGGTCGACGGGCGCCTGTCGGGTGCCTACCTCCACCGCCGCGGAACCACCGCAGAAAAGGTGCTCGGCAGCGAGGCTGAGGTTGCGCTGGAGTGCTTTACCCTGTGGTCGGACGTTTCGGGCGACAGCCTGACGTTCCGCCAAGTTCTCCGCTTTCCGCAAGCACCGTCGAGTATCGAGCTGGGCGAGCCCGAAACTATCAACGGCAAAATGGTGGTGCCCGTTGCGTACGAGACCGCAGACGGCTGCGGCTGCGCATCGTACGCCGTGATCGGCCAGTCCATTGCGGGCTGGGGCGTTATGTCACCAGACGCCACGGTGCCCCGTGCGGTGCCGTGGCCACAACACTCGGGCTTTTTGGCAACCGTCAACGAGCAAATGCAGCACATTACTTGGACGCGAGGCGCATCGGCATTTGCAACGCAGCCCGTGGGTGCCGCAGGCTGTGGCCCGGCATCGTTTAGCGTGAGCAACAACGGCAGGTGCGTGCTCTATGTAGAGAACACCGATGGCAAGGTGGGACAAACCTACGACGAAGAAGGCAACCCGGTAGCAGTGATGGGCAAGCACTTCCGCATCTTCGCCAGCACCTTGGCAGGCGATCTGTTCACGGAGCCGTTCGTGATGTGCGAACTGGACCATCCCGTCGATCAGATAACGACATTTTTGACGTCGGGAGGCATGCTCTCCGCGCTCGCCACGCACATTGTGAGCGCGGAGCAGAGCAAGGCGGAGCTGCACGGCATCGAAGTGCCCTTGGTGGCGTGTGCCACTCCGACGGGCGCGGTCGCTACCTCGGGCGCGGTGGTGCCCGGAGCAGCAGGCGAGTCCTTCATGGTCACGGTGCGAAACGACGGCAACACTTTGCTGACCGCCGGCACGATCGATCTGTACCGAGAGGGCTCCAGCCAGCCGTTCTCCAGCGCATCCATCGGATTCGGAGCGAACGCACGCATGGCTTCGATCCACGATCCAGAGCTTGCCGAAGACGCTTCGGCCAACGACATGGCACACGTGAAGTACGCGCTCGAGACGCTGGGCGCATGTTTTGCAACGCACCCGCTGGTAGCCGACAACGGCAACGCCGTGCTGGCACCGGGTTGCACGGCACAGTTCCGCATGAGCTTCGCCATCCCCGAGAGCTGGAGCGACGAGGTGGGCAAACGCGTAACGCTATATGCGAAGGCGCGTAATCTGGTGGCGCTCGATCCCGTAACGCTCGAGGAAATTCGACCGGGCGCAAACTCGGTGCTGGGTGCCGTACTGCACGAGCTTCATGTGCCCGACGCGGCATGCGAGCGCTCAGAAGTTCAGGTCGGCGTATGCGACAGCGCGGATACGACGGGGCTTCACGATGCACCGATGACGATTGATGGCGATGGCGGCTCGAGTGGAGGTGGCTCCGGCGGAAGCAGCTCCGGTGGCGGCAGTGGCTCTGGCGGCGGCAAGGATCACGGCAATAACAAGCGCTCCGGAAAAGCGGGCGCGCTTGCGGGCACGGGCGATGTCAACACTCCCCTGACAGCAGCCGCAGCAGCACTCGCCGCAGCTGGTGCCGGCCTTGTCGCCTACAGCGCCCGCCGCACGGCGCTCGAAAAAGACACCGCCAATGAGGTCAATTCGGATAGGCCTCGCTAGCTCCTAGTTACCTTTGTGAGAGACGCCGACTCGGCTCATCGAACATCAAAATGGGCTGGTTCTGAATACCCAGAGCCAGCCCATTGCGCATTAAATGTCGTCTGAGGAGTCGAGTTCTGCCTCGAGCTTGGCACGGCGTCTTTTCGCCGTGAAAAACGTTGCGCACAGGACAGCAAACGTGGCCGCGAAAATCGTCGCACCGCAGAACACGCCCGTGGCCAGGTTCGCCAACCAAAAGATGCTTTCGAGCGGTACGATCTGCGCCTCAGCGATACAGCGCATTGCGGCAATAACAAGCGCGAACGCGGCGCTTATGGAAACCATGTTCGCCATCGCCATGTGGACATAACAATTTCGATTCGCTATTCAAACTTACTCGGACAGAACCGACTCGGTTTTGTCCGAGTAAACTCGAGCATAAACTTATTCATGCGGTACAATTAACTCGGACAAAACCGAGTCGGAAGGAACCGAGTAAGTGGAATTCATTGGCAGGAAGCTTGAACTCGCCCGTATTAAGAAAACACTCAATGCGCCCGAGCAGCGCAATGTTCTCATTTACGGAAGGCGTCGCGTCGGCAAAAGTGAGCTCATCAAGCAGGCGCTAACCGATTTATCGGACGTCGCAACGATCTATTACGAGTGCCGCCAAACTTCCGAGGCAGACAACCTCGAGAGTCTGTCCGCCCTTGCTGCTGAAGCGCTAAGCTTTCCTCCGCTCGCCTTCACGGGCATCCGCGAGCTCATCGAATTTCTGTTTGCCCAAGCCAAAGACAAGAACATTACCCTCGTTCTCGACGAATACCCCTACTTGAGAGATGCGGTTAAAGGCTTAGACAGCATTCTCCAGACCTCAATCGACGCTCACAGGGAAGACTCACGTTTAAACATTGTCCTGTGCGGCTCCTATGTTGAGATTATGAAATCTCTCATCGAGCATGAAAGCCCCCTCTACGGGCGAATTGATCTCGCGCTTGAGCTTAAGCCCATGGATTACTTTGACGCTGCAAAGTTCTATCCCGCGTTCTCACCCGAGGACAAGGTGCGGCTCTATAGCGTTTTTGGCGGCATCCCCTTTTACAATCGCCTCATCGATCAGTCCCAAAGCGTACGCGACAATATCATCGAGCTCGTCACAGAACCTGGCGCCCGCTTAGAAAGCGAAGTACCGTCCTATCTCAACGCCGAGATCTCGAAGATGACCAACGCCAACGAAGTTTTCGGGGCTCTCGCACAAGGTTACTCCCGTTGGGGGGACGTGCTGGCACAGTCGCACGTCTCGAGCGGTCCGGCCATGGCAGACGTACTCGACAAGCTCATGTCACTCGAAATCGTCCAAAAGCGTGCACCCATCAACGACCCTACGAATAAGCGCAAGTCTGGCTACTTTGTGGTGGACCCACTTTCGCTCTTTTACTATCGCTACGTCTTTCGCAATGCTTCTGCGCGTCAGCTGCTCGACCCGGAAGTCTTCTATGATCGTCACGTCTCCCAAGACTTCGAGGAAAACTACACTCCACATATGTTCGAGGAGATCTGCCGTCAATACCTCGTACGGCAAAACAGGACTGGCAAGATCGAACCGGCTTTCGATGCCATAGGCAAGTACTGGTACGACGATCCCGCAAACAAAACGAGCGGCGAATTCGATGTGGTAACGCAAGACCCCGAGGGCTACGCATTCTACGAAGCAAAGTTCCGCAAATCCCCCGTCACGCAAAAAATGGTCGACGAGGAAATCACCCAAGTCGAGGCAACGGGGCTCAAGTGCCATCGCTACGGATTCTTCTCCCGTTCGGGCTTCGAAGCTGACGAAAGCGATCGAACCGTCTTCATCGACCTGCCGCAGATGTTTGAATAGGACAGACCCCACCCGCATCCCAAGCATCCATTATCTAATCGAACTATTGTTCGATGGAATTCGTGTTGGTTGGAATCGCCCAAGGCCTGGGCTATGCTACCTTGACTATCTATATGACTAAAACGCAGCAAAGGAGCACCGAGAGAGCGAGTATGGCAAAAAACACCGCAAACTATGGTAACGACAGTATCCGCCAGCTCAAGGACGAGGAGCGCGTACGCCTGCGCCCCGCCGTCATCTTTGGCTCGGACGGACTCGACGGTTGCGCGCATGCCGCCTTCGAGATCCTGTCCAACGCCGTTGACGAGGCGCGCCAGGGCTACGGCAAGCTCATCACCCTTACCGCTTTTCGCGATGGCTCTATTCAGGTGGAGGACAACGGCCGCGGCTGCCCGCTCGACTGGAACCCCTCCGAAAAGCGCTTTAACTGGGAGCTCGTCTTTTGCGAGCTCTACGCCGGCGGCAAGTACAACAACAACCAGGGTGGCGACTACGACTTCTCGCTCGGCACCAACGGCTTGGGCTCGTGCGCGACCCAGTATGCCTCCGAGTATATGGACGTCACGGTTTGGCGCGACGGCAACAAGTACTCCCTGCACTTTAAGAAGGGCAAGGTCGTCGGTGCCAAAAAGAAGGCGCTCGAGATTGAGCCCAGCGACGAGGACCGCACCGGCACCACCATCAAGTGGCGCCCCGATCTTGAGGTCTTTACCTCCATCAGCATCCCCCACGATTGGTATCGCGAGACCATGCGCCGCCAGGCCGTGGTCAACGCCAACGTGACCTTCCGCCTATGCATTGAGGGCGACGATGGCGAATTTACCGAAGAGGATTTTTGCTATCCCAAGGGCATCGAGGACTACGTGCTCGAGAAGGTCGGTGCCGACTACCTCACCGAGCCCTTCTTTATCGAGGCCGACCGTCGCGGTCGCGACCGCGAGGACCTGCCCGACTACAACGTAAAGATCACCGCGTGCATGTGCTTCTCGCGCACCCTCACAATGCAGGAGTACTACCACAACTCATCATGGCTCGAGAACGGTGGCTCGCCGGAGAAGGCGGCCCGCAGCGCCCTGACCAGCGCCATCGATGCCTACATCAAGAGCCAGGGCAAGTACAACAAAAACGAGAGCGGCATTAAGTGGCAAGACGTCCAGGACTGTCTGGTGTTGGTGACCAACTGTTTCTCCACCCAGACGTCCTACGAAAACCAGACCAAGAAGGCCATCAATAACCGCTTTATCCAGCAGGCTATGACGGCATTCTTTAAGGAGCGCCTCTCGACCTACCTGATCGAGAACAAAGACGCCGCCAACAAGATCATGGAGCAGGTGCTCATCAACAAGCGCTCGCGCGAGAACGCCGAAAAGACCCGCCAGAGCATTAAGACCAACCTGCAGCAGAAGACCGACATGGCCAACCGCGTGCAGAAGTTCATCGACTGCCGCTCCAAGGACAAGAACCGTCGCGAGATCTACATCGTAGAGGGCGACTCGGCAGCAGGCGCCATTCGCACCTCGCGCGATGCCGAGTTCCAGGGTGTCATGCCCGTCCGCGGTAAGATCCTCAATTGCCTGAAGGAGGACTACCCGCGCATCTTTAAGTCCGACATCATCATGGACCTCATGCGCGTGCTGGGCTGTGGCGTGGAGATCAAAGACAAGCGTATCAAGAACCTTGGTGCCTTCGACCTAGACAACCTCAACTGGAACAAAGTCATCATCTGTACGGACGCCGACGTCGACGGTTATCACATCCGCACGCTCGTGCTCACCATGCTCTACCGCCTGGTGCCCACGCTTATCGACGAGGGCTACGTGTATATCGCCGAGTCGCCGCTCTACGAGATCAACTGCAAAGAGAAGACCTACTTTGCCTACACCGAGCTCGAGAAGAACGGCATCCTCAAGGAGATCGGCGACCAGAAGTGCTCCATCAACCGCTCCAAGGGTCTTGGTGAGAACGATCCGGACATGATGTGGCTCACCACTATGAACCCCGAGACGCGCCGTCTGATCAAGGTGGAGCCCGAGGACGTCACCAAGATGGAAACCATGTTCAACCTGTTGCTGGGCAACGACGAGGCGGGCCGCAAGCGCCATATCTCCGAGCACGGCAAGGAATACCTGGACCAGCTGGACCTGCAATAGCAGCAAATCGATAACGACGGCCCACAAATAGTTCAAGAGGAA
This sequence comes from uncultured Collinsella sp., assembly GCA_900553935.1. GTDB lineage: Bacteria > Actinomycetota > Coriobacteriia > Coriobacteriales > Coriobacteriaceae > Collinsella. The sequence goes on along the minus strand of USFK01000008.1, from coordinate 10,339 downwards.
ATCGTGGCACAGAAGAAGACGAAGAACCAGCCAAAGAAAAAGCAGGTCAACGCCGAGAACGTCATCGGCCTGCACTCCGAGGTCACCGACCAGCCGATCACGCAGACGCTCGAGGTCAACTACATGCCCTACGCCATGAGCGTCAATGTCTCGCGCGCATTCCCCGAGATTGATGGCTTTAAGCCCTCGCATCGCAAGCTGCTCTACACCATGTACAAGATGGGTCTGCTGAAGGGCGAGCGCCAGAAGAGCGCCAACATCGTGGGCCAGACCATGAAGCTCAACCCGCACGGCGATGCCGCGATCTACGAAACGATGGTGCGCCTGGCGACGGGCAACGAAGCGCTGCTTGCCCCCTTCGTGGAGTCGAAGGGCAACTTTGGCAAGTACTATTCGGGCGACCTGAGCTACGCCGCCTCGCGTTACACCGAGGCCAAGCTCTCCCCCATCAGCGCCGAGATCTTCAAGGACATCGACAAGGACCCGGTCGACTTCGTCGACAGCTACGACGGCGCCATGAAGGAGCCGCGTCTGCTGCCCACCACGTTCCCCAACATCCTTGTCTCGGCCAATAAGGGCATCGGCGTCGCCATGGCGTCCGACATCTGCGGTTTCAACCTCAACGAGGCCTGCACCGCCACGATGCACTACCTGAAGGACCCCGACTGCGACCTGCTCGAGTACATGCCCATGCCCGATTTCTCGACCGGCGGCGAGATTATCTACCGCCGCGAAGAGATGGAGAAGATCGTCGAGACCGGCCTTGGCAGCTTCCAGATTCGCTCCCGCTGGCGCTGGATTCCCGAAGAGCGCATCATCGAGGTGTACGAGATTCCCTACACCACCAAGACCGATGTCATCATCGAGCGCATCGTCAAGCTCTCCAAGGAGGGCAAGGTCAAAGAGATCGCAGACATCCGCGATGAAACCGACCTCTCGGGCTTGCGCATCGCCATCGACCTTAAGCGCGGTGTCGACCCCGACAAGCTCATGGCCAAACTCTATCGCTCGACCACGCTGCAGGATTCGTTCTCGTGCAACTTCAACGTGCTCGTCGACGGCTATCCCCGTGTTATGGGCGTGCGCCAGATTCTGCACGAGTGGGTCAAGTGGCGTATTGAGTCCACGCGTCGCCGCATTAACTTTGACCTGGGCAAAAAGTCCGAGCGTCTGCACCTTCTGCACGGCCTTGAGGCAATTCTGCTCGACATCGACAAGGCCATCGCCATCATCCGCGGCACTAAGCTCGAGGCCGAGGTCGTGCCAAACCTTATGAAGGGTTTCGACATCGACGAGACCCAGGCCGAGTTTGTTGCCGAGCTTAAGCTCCGCAACATCAATGAGGAGTACATCCTCAACCGCACCAAGGACATCGCCAAGCTCGAGGGTGAGATTGCCGAGCTCGAGGAGATCCTCTCGAGCGAAGACAACATCAAGAAGGTCATCAGCGACGAGCTGGCCGCGGTCAACAAGAAGTATGTGATGCCGCGCCGCACGGGTAGGATTGAGCCCCATGAGGTTATCGAGGTAAGCCTGGAGCCCGAGGTCGAGGAGTACCCGGTCACCATCATGCTCTCGCGCGATGGCTACCTTAAGAAGATGACGGACCGCGTGCTCAAGAAGGCGACCACGCTCAAGTACAAGGACGGCGACAAACCCTTTATCGAGTTCCCGTCCTCCAATACGCACGAGCTGCTCGTGTTTACCAACAAGAGCCAGGTGTACAAGTGCAAGGTTGCGGCGTTTGAGGACACCAAGTCGGCCCAGCTGGGCTCGTACCTGCCGACCGATCTTGAAATGGAACCCGACGAGAGCGTGATTTGGATCATCGACCCCGAGGACTATAAGGCCGACGTGCTGTTCGTCTTTGAGAACGGCCGCGTGGTGCGTGTCGCGCTTTCTGGATACGTTACCAAGACCAACCGCAAGCGCCTTAAGAACGCCATCTACGGCGGCAGCAAGCTGCTGTATGCGCAGGTGCTCAAGGAGGACCGCGACCTCGCGCTGGTCTCGAGCGACTACCGCCTGATGAACTTCAACACGTCGCTGCTCAAGACCAAGACGACCACCAACACGCAGGGCGTCCAGGCCTTTACGGCCAAGAAGGGCCGCTCGGTCACCACCGTCGGCACGACCGAGGAGATCCTCGGCGCCGGCGTCTCGGCCGAAAAGTTCACCGCGCAGAGCCTCCCCTCTGCCGGTGCCCTCATGAAAGAAAACGACATGCCGAGCCTGTTTGACTAAAACAACGGCGACCAAACCGTCATGGTTTTACAAAGCAGCGGGGCCCGGAGCGCAGTAAACGCTGTGCCCTGGGCCCTATGCATTACACCAGCATCATCCCTATAGACAAAATGCCGCATAAAGTGGAACAGACATAAGCCCATCATTCATTCCAAAGGGCTTAGTCGATAGCCTGATAAGGCGTACGCCCGGATGGGTCTTTTTAAGTGAGGACAGGCTTCGAGATCTTGTGTTCTCTCCCGCCTTGACTTCAATCGCAGACAAGCATCCCTGCTTCTCTACTACAAAGTCGATTTCCGCACGATTATCTCGCGCCCAATAATGCAGCGGATAGCCCATGGCTGAAAGCTGTTGGGCGACGTAGTTTTCGGTAAGTGCACCCATGAATGTGCCGCCGATGCCGGCAAGAATATCGGCGCGTTGAGCACCGGCCTTGGAGACGAGCAGCCCTGTATCCGCCTGATAGATTTTAAAAGCAGAAGGGTTAACGAAGGCCTCTAAAGGGCTTTCGATCTGCCCGACTAGGCTGCAGCGCGCCACCGTACCCGACAATACAAGCCAGTCGAGAGCATCTCCAAAGAGAGACGCATTGCCCCCCGCTCGCACTACCTTGTATTGAAATTTACGATTCTCTTTGGCAAGCTGCTGTGGAATGGAATCGAAGCACGCACGCGTCTTTGCGCTCAAGCGCTCATCAGCATATTTATTAGTGTCGGCGGAGTATCCGTCGAGAATAATCCGATGCTTTTCGGCCACATCAATGATTGACTGATCATCGATGTACGTTTGGACCGCCTCGGGCATTCCGCCAACAACAAGATACTGCCGATAGAGCCCAAGCGCCTTTTCATGAAGGCTTGGCGCAAGAGGACCCATAAACTCGAATGATGAGCGTATCTCGTCGACCAGCTGATCGTGCCCCATCGCCCAGAGAAACTCCTCGAAATCGAGTGGAGTCATCTCAATCAAGTCGGTCTTTCCGACGGGGAACGAATACGACTGATGGTTAATGGCAACCCCAAGAAGCGACCCGGCAGCCGCAACGTAATACTCGGGAGCATCTTCGCAAAAGTATTTAAGGGAAGTGAGCGCTTCCTCGCATGCCTGGATCTCGTCAATGAACAGTAAGGTTTTGCCAGGCACGATACGCTGTCCCGTACGAGCCTCGATCGCACGTACGATCGAATGAGGGTCAAGACCGCCCGAAAAATCCGCTCGCGCCGACCGGTCGTTCTCAAGATTAACGTAGACAACCGATTCGAAAAGATCCTGGGCGTACGTTCTGAGCAAATAGGTCTTGCCACACTGGCGCACGCCTTTGACCAGCAAAGGTTTTCTATCAGCTCTGTCTCGCCATTCCCTAAGTAGCTCGTCTGCCTTGCGACGCATACGCAACCTTCCCTCATTAACTTCTGTTTGACAATATTTTAACGCGGATTAATTTGTTTTCAGTTATTTTTCTGCGTTTAAAAAATGTTCTATACGGCGCTTGAGGGAATGCGCCCCTATCTCTCGGTAAGGACAGCAAGCATTTCCACCAACACCGATTGCCATGCGCTCTTCTTGCCCTTAGGCGAGCTTGCGAGCGAGCTCTCGCACCTCTTCCAGCTTGGGCGAGGAGGCCATGCTGTCGCGCTCGGTCATACCGCTGATGGTGACAATGCCCTGGTCCTCCCACTTGCAGTATGCGCACGTGGACTTGTACATGGCAATCGCCGCATCATAGACGCCCTCGCTGTGGCTATCGAGCAAAAGGGCCGTCTTGGTGAACGGGAATCCCGTGGCACCGAAAGCGTACAGACGGTCGATGGCGGCCTTTTCCTGCGCGGTGATATCGAACCAGTAGATAGGCGAAGCAAAGACGACCATATCTGCATCTTTCAGCGACTCGATCACGTTGGCCATGCCATCCTTCTGCACGCAGACGCCCCCATGGGCGAAGCAGTACTGGCATCCCAAGCAGCCGGCGATCTTCTTGCTGGCAACGCGAACGACCTCAACCGTATTACCGCCCTCACGCGCGGTCTCGGCAAACGCCTCGACCATGGTGTCGGTATTGGCGCCCTTACGCGGGCTGCCGCTCAATACAACGATTTTCATAGGATTCCCTCTCCTTCATGCTGCAGGCGCGCGGCATGTTTTTTGTAACCAAAACGAATGGAGTTAATCAATCGCCAGCAGACCATATCTCTTGTTCAAGTTCCCTAAAGAAGCTCAAAACGATTGCGATTGCCTCATACAACATCGAAAACCAAAGAGGGGCCATAGCAACGTCGCCTGCCTGAAATGGCCTGCGGTCAAAATCAACTACAGGGGATCGTGACGAGCCGATACCGCCCGCATGCCCCCTTCGGAATAGGCGCTGAGCAGCTCCTGAGCGTGGGCAAACTCGGGCCCTCGCCTCCAACCGAGCAGGCGGTTGACCGCGAGATTTCCCTGGACGTTGTGGACGAAGAGCAGATAGGCGTCCTCGCGCGAAAGCCCAGTCTCCTCCATGATCGAGGGAACCATCTGCTCGGCGCCGCGCTCGACGACGCGCTGTGCCACCCGGGCGTACGCGTCGTCATCCGAGTAGAGCAGATAATAGTCATCGTTTGCCGGCGGACGCTGGCAGAGGGCACCCGCCTCCGTTCCCTCGAGCGGCGGCACCGCCGCCAAGGCCTCGTCGATAAGCGCGTCGAGCAGGGCGAACTTGTCCTCGTAGTGCAGATAGAACGTGCCACGGTTGATATCGGCGCGGCGGCAGATATCCGCTACCGTCATCTTCGCGAAGCCGACCTCGGCCAGCAGCGCGAAGAACGCCTCCCGTATGACCGAGAGTGTATAGCGTCGGCGACGATCGATCTTCCCCGCTTCCATTACCCCTCCAATTGCAACGCTCGACAATGCCCGGCAAACGCTCGTTTATCGACAGCAGGCCGAAGCTGTTCATTGCTCTTAAGCAAATCGACATGGATACTTTTTATAGACACCTGTTTATAATAGCTGAAAGAAGGTATCCAGTGACCCTGTACGAGCAGCTCGTTATCGAGCTCACCAACCAATCGTTTTCCCTTCAGGCCGCCTACCGCAGCGGCGGCACGCCCTATGAGCTGAGTGACCGCGAGCCCGAGCCCTACGACCAGCAAATCAGGGACTTCGCCCGCATGATCGAGGAAGCCGATTGCGTGCTGGTGGGCGGGGCCTCTGGGCTCTCCGCGGCGGGCGGCGGCGACTTCTATTACGAGGACAACGCAACCTATCGCAGGCATTTCGGCAAATTCGCCGAGCGCTACGGTTTCAAGGGCGCTTTCGAGGGGTCGTTCTACCGCTGGCCCACCGCCGAGGCGCGCTGGGGATACCTCGCCACCTTCCTCGACACCACGCTCAACGCCCCGCTGCGCAAGCCCTACAGGGACCTCGACACCATTATCGCCGAGAAGGATTTCTTCGTGCTCACCACCAACCAGGACACGCAGTTTGTGAAGCTCTACCCCTGGGAGAAAGTGGCAGAGATCCAAGGCGACCACCGCTTCTTTCAGTGCTCCCACTGTTGCACCGACGAGGTGTGGAACGCGGTCGAGCCGGTCTCCCACATGGTAGAGGCCATGGGAGACGGTCTGGAGGTTCCGACAGAGCTCGTGCCGCGCTGCCCGCACTGCGGGGCAGAGGCGTTCCCCTGGGTTCGCGGCTACGGCAACTTCCTGCAGGGCGAACTCTACGAGGAGCAGTACCGCAAGGTGTCCGACTGGCTCGACGCGCACGCACGGCAGAGGATCCTCTTCCTCGAGCTGGGTGTGGGCCGCATGACGCCCGCGTTTATCCAGGAGCCGTTCTGGGCCCTCACGGCGCAGTTACCGCAGGCCAGCTACATCGCCGTAAACAACAAGACGCAGTTTCTCCCCCGCGCGATCGAGGATCGGGGGCTCGCCGTTCGCGCCGACATCGCCGACGTGCTCGCCGACGTGCGCAAGACGCTGGGGAGGTAGCGCATGGAGACGGCGAAAGCAGTTCGCATAGGCAGGGCGCTAGCCGAAGCGGATCTTGTCATCATCGGCGCTAGCAACGGACTCGACATGGCGGAGGGGCTCAACCTTTTCTGCGCCGATGCTCATTTCCAAGAGGCGTACGGGGACCTCGCCCAGGCAGACGGCATCGGCTGCATACTGCAGGGGCTCGCTTCCCCGGATGCCAGCGTGCGACGCCGATGGGCCGAGCGGTTCCATCAAAAGGAGTATCTCGAATATGAGCCCGGCTCGCTCATGAACGGGCTGCGGCGTCTTACGGAGCACGCCGACACCTTCGTGGTCACATGCAACATCGACGGGCACTTCGCGCGCGCCGGGTTCGACGAGGAGCGCGTGCTCGAGACGGAGGGGAGCATACGCACGTCGATCGACGAGCGGCGTCTCGCCCATCCAGACGCCCTCGCCACGGCCCAGCTCGAGGAGCTCGAGCGCCTTGTGCAAGCCCATCGCAACGGCAGGGTCGCCATCCTCGAACTTGGCGTGGGACTGCGTAACGGCGTCATAAAGCACGTGCTCGCTCAGATTGCAAACACCTGCGAGCACGCCACCTACATCGTGTTCAACTACAGCCAGGCCATGGCGCCCGACGCTTCGTACGAGACGATTCTCGTTGATGGCGATATGGCACCGGCTTTTGAGGAGGTCGCCCAATGCCGTCTCTAGAAAGAGCAGCAGATAGGCTTCGAAGCCTTATCGCCGATGCCGACGCCATCATCGTCGGCATCGGATCGGGCATGTCGAGCGCCGCCGGGTTCAACCATTACAACCGCGCAGGCATGGCGCGCGCCGGAATGGAGGACTGGCAGCGAGCATTTGGCTTTAAGAGCCTTTTCGACGGCTTCTACCACCTCTACCCCAGCCTCGAGCAGCAATGGGCATACTATGCGCGATACATCGACTTCATGCTGCGCGAGCTGGCCTCGCAGCCCTATCTCGACCTACGGTCCCTCATCGGCCATAAGGATTACTTCATCCTGAGCACCAATGTGGACACCCAAGTCGAGAAGACGTTTCCCACCGAGAGGATCTGCAACTATCAGGGAAGCTTCGCGCACCTTCAATGCAAGCAGCCATGCTGCGACGAGCTCTTCGATGCGAGCCCCTACGTCGAGCGCATGCTCGCGGGCATGGCGGGGTTCGAGATCCGCAGCGAGGGCGTCCCCCGATGCCCGCACTGCGGCTGGCAGCTCGTGCCGTGGGTGCGCGACGACACGTTTCTGCAGGGTGCGGCCTGGCGCGAGAGCCTCGGGCGATACGAGCGCTTCGTGCGCGAGCGCAGCGATCGCCGCGTGCTGTTGCTGGAGCTTGGCGTAGGCGAGATGACCCCCGGCATCATCACGCTCCCGTTCTGGAGCATGACCGCGAAGCTGCCGGATGCGCACCTTTTGAGCGTAAACATCTCGGGCGACTCGGCTCCGTTGCAGCTTGGAAGCAAGGCAGAGGCGATCCAGGCCGATTTGGGCGCCCTGCTCTCGGCGGCGCGGACGGGCGACGAGTAACGCGGAGCGGTAGACGCGCAATGAGGTTTTAGCCGCAGCCTCCGAACGAGAGGGCTCGGAGGCTGGTATTCCTGAATCGCAGGTCACGATGGGTTATCGGAATCGCGAAGAGCGGATACCGCCAGTAAGCCCCCTTCGGAATAGGCGTTGAGCAGCTCCTGGGCATGGGCGAACTCGGGGCCTCGTCGATAAGCGCATCGAGCAGCGCGTACTTATCCTCGTAATGCAGATAGAACGTTCCCCGGTTGATCTCGGCGCGGCGGCAGATGTCCGCCACCGTCATCTTCGCGAAGCCGACCTCGGCCAGCAGCGCGAAGAACGCCTCCTGTATGACCGAGAGGGTGTAGCGCCGCCGGCGGTCGATCTTGGTTTCTCCCATCGTCTCTCCAATCTGAGTCGTTTGACAATGTCCAGTAGCTGTTCGTTTATCGACAGGTGCACGCGTTTGTTCATTGCCCCTGCGAAAATCAACAAGGATACTGTTTATAGACACCTGTTTTTTATAGCTGAAAGGGAGCACGGATGACCCTGTGCGAGAAGCTCGGCATCGGGCTTGTCAGCCGATCGTTTTCCCATCGGGCCGTCTATCGAAACGGCGGCACGTCATACGATTTGAGCGATTGCGAGCCTGCTGCTTGCAAGCAAGATATCGAGGTTTTTGCCCGCAAGGTGGGGGAGGCTGATTGCGTGTTTACGGGAGAGGCAGGTAGGCAGGCGTTATGAGCATCTGCATCAAAAATCAGATTCAGAATATGAATATCGTCATCGGCTGCACGGTGGGGTGTCCATATTGCTATGCCCGTAACAATGTGAAACGTTGGCATATGATTGACGACTTCGCTGATCCTGCGTTCTTCCCGAGCAAGCTCAAGATGATGGAAAAGAAACGCCCGCAGAACTTTCTCCTTACCGGCATGAGCGATCTCTCCGGGTGGAAGCTGGAATGGCGAGACGAGGTATTTGCAAAGATCCATGAGAATCCACAGCATCAGTTCCTGTTCCTGACCAAGAGACCCGATTTGCTGGATTTAGATACCGACCTGGAAAACGCATGGTTCGGCGTTACGGTGACGAGGAAAGCGGAGCTGTGGCGTATCGACGCCCTTCGGAAAAACGTCAAAGCAAATCACTTCTTCGTTACTTTTGAGCCGCTATTCGACGATCCCGGTACGGTCGACCTTTCCGGAATCAACTGGATCGTCGTCGGTACCATGACCGGGGCGCAGAGCAGGAAGGTTCATACGGAGCCGGAGTGGGCATGGTCTTTGACGGACCAGGCGCACGCGCTTGGCATTCCAATGTTTATGAAGGAAGACCTCGTCTCTGTCATAGGGGACGAAAACATGATTCAGGAATTGCCGGAAGAATTCGAAAGAGTGCTGGAGGTGCAGAGAACATGGCGGAAGTGATCGATGGAATCCTCATCAATGAGGTGGAAGCAAAGAACATCATGACCAAGTCCAGCCTGCCGGTAGGCGGCTACTCGGTCAATCCCTATGTAGGCTGCACGCATGCCTGCAAGTATTGCTATGCCTCCTTTATGAAGCGCTTTACCGGACACAAGGAGGAATGGGGCACCTTTCTTGATGTGAAGCATTGGCCGGAAATCAAGAATCCGAAGAAATACGCTGGACAGCGGGTGGTTATCGGTTCTGTGACGGATGGCTACAATCCACAGGAGGAGCGATTCGGGAATACCAGGAAACTCCTGGAGCAGCTGATTGGCAGCGATGCAGATATTCTGATCTGCACAAAGTCTGATCTTGTGGTACGGGATATCGATCTGCTGAAGAGGCTTGGACGAGTGACCGTTTCATGGTCGATCAACACGCTGGATGAGAACTTCAAGAACGATATGGACTCCGCGTCGAGCATCGAGCGTCGTATCGCTGCTATGAAGCAGGTGTATGACGAAGGTATCCGTACGGTCTGCTTCGTGTCCCCGGTATTTCCCGGCATCACGGATTTTGAGATGATTTTTGAGCGAGTAAAGGATCGGTGCGATTTGTTTTGGCTCGAAAATCTCAATCTTCGGGGTGGTTTCAAAAAAGCGATCCTGGATTATATCGCCGAGAAACATCCCAATCTCGTACCGCTTTACGATGAGATCTATAATAAGCGCAACCGTAGCTATTTTGAAGCGCTTGAAGTAAAAGCCGAAGAAATGGCCAAGAAGTACGATTGCCCCTTTGTGGACAACGAAATGCCTTATGGCAGAGTCCCGCAGGGGCATCCGGTGATCGTGGACTACTTCTATCACGAGGAAGTCCGAGGGTCAGATAATAGCGGAAAAAGAAATCGTTAAACGGAAACCGACGACGATTCGCTCGAGCGATTAGCGTCCACGCGTGGCTTCTGCCGATTGGCGCAACGGGCGACGGATTAAGGGATCGCTCGGGCGGATGATCCCGCTGCAGTACAGGCGGTCGCTCAATTTAGCGGCATGAGCGTTTTCGCACGGAAAACCAGTATCCCCTGTGCCGAGTTTAATCGTAGCGAATACAATGGGCACTGAGCATCAATCGAAAGTAGTCAAGAGCCTTTTCGACGGCTTCTACCACCTCTACCCCAGCCTCGAGCAGCAATGGG
>USFK01000007.1 GCA_900553935.1 uncultured Collinsella sp. | reverse complement strand
CCCGCTTTCAATCATTTAAATCGCCGCATCTACTCTGCAGACGAAGATCCACCATCAACGATTGCTTGCTCGGACTCAGGAATCCCATCGGCACCCGTGCTCTGTTCTTGCTCCACCTCTTCGCTGATTGCGGAGGCGGGGGTCGAGCCCTTCGCGCCCACGATGTAGGCAGCTCCAAACCCTAACGCAATGGCAATCAAGGTCAAAATCACGTAGACAGGCCAATGGCGCTTAATATACGAAAACACGTTGACTCCTTAGAGCTCCGTCTACGAACGGCGGATAACCTCGGTCACGACCTCGGATACCGTGGCAATGTTCGTCGGGTTGACATTGTGGGGCAGGTCGTCCTCGGTACGAGCGCAAGCCAGACGCGTGCCGTCCACGCCGGCGATGGTGAGGGCTCGGCGGCTCGCCTCGAGGGCGGCGTAGGCATCGGTCTTGGCATAGGGCATCTCGAGCGCGCCACAATCGACATGGAACGACTTGCACACCTTGCTGACCAGGTTCATGATGCGGCGATCGCCCTTGAGCAGCTGCTGTTCGCCCTCAACCGTCACCACCGAAAGCCTACCGGCGCCGACGGATTCAAGATTGATGAAGAAGACGCCGCGGAGCTTATCGCGATGCGAAGCCAAGAAGGCCTTCATACCGGCGCCATCACAATCCGAGGCGCCCGTTGCCACAAACCAGATATCGTGACCGAGCAGCTCATCGTCGCCCATAGAAGCGACAGCCGAGAGCATATCTTCGGAAGAAGCGCCGTCGGAAGACGTAGCGCCGCCCTTCCAGCCATCGTTATCGTCCTCGAAATTATCCCACGAACCGATGCCGCGACCGGACTTCTTGGCATCGTAATCGTCTTCGACGCCCAGCCAGTCACTCATGCTGTCCTGTTCGTTTTTCTTTTTACGACCGAACAGGCCGCCCAGGCCGCGCTTGCGAGACTTAGGTGCCGCAGGGGCGGGAGCCGAAATGGTCTCGATCGGCTGTGCGCCCGACGCAACGGGCATAGGAGGCGCAACGGGTGCCGATGTGGGTTCGGGACCCTGAGCGGTAGCAAAGGGGTCGTTGACCTGTGCGGAGGGATCGGGAAGGTCGAACAGCGACGTGCGAGACGCAACGTTTGTCTGCTTCATCGACGGCAGCGACGGATCGGGGACCGAAGCCAGCGGAGACGAGGAGGGTGCAGGCGACGGTGCCGACGCCGGATCGGGAACATTCATCTGCGGACGCGGCGATGCTTGGGAGGAAATCTGGGCCATAAGGGAATCGACCGTTTCGTCCTGAGTGGGAGCGACATCGGCAACCGTGGCACCGGAACCACTCGGGATCGGCATGGTGAAAATCTGCGTGGAGTAAGGCCTCGACCCATCTGTCTCGGGAGCCTCGGAAACCGCAGGCACTTCCTCCTGCTCGACCTCGGTTGAATCACCTTGATCGGCTGCCGCGTATTGCTCTTCGTCAGAGTTGGCCTCGACGGACTCGTCCTTGGCAGCATCCTGAATTTCGGCAGCATCAATGGGCTCGTCATCGTCTGCCGCGTCGCCCTGCTCATCGGAAACAGGAAGGGGCTCGGCAATCGCGGTGCCTTGCTTTTCAAACGTTATCGTGGAATCGAACTGCGCGGCATCAAACGACATGGTGCTATCGACATGCTGCTGAGCCCCGAAAGACGTCGTCGCCTCAGCAACATCCGCGGACGCCGGCTGCTGGGACTCAAAGGACGTCGTAGCTTCGGCAGCGTCGACAGGCACGGACTGCATAGCCTCGTTCTGCTCGAACTCTTGCGCCGCGCGCTCACGTGCCGCCTCGGCTGCCTGCTGCTGAGCGATAGCCTCCTGCTCGGCAGCCTCGCGTGCGGCAGCGCGCTTCCCCTCGAAATCGTCGACAAATTTCCTGCCCTTTGCAAGCGCACCCTTAAAGAAGTTGGAAGCGCTGGCGCCAATCGAAGAGAACGCGGATGCAATATCGGCATGGGGCGTTGCCGCGGGAATCTCGGCCGAGAAATCAGTATCGCTCTCGTAAGACACGCGCCTCGGCTGTTCAGCGTAATCGTCGTCAGGCTCGTCCGTAACGTCTTGCGCCGGCGCGGCGGGAGCCAAAATGTCCAGTCCTGCCGCGGGATCGATCGCGGACACCGCCTCGGGCTCGGCAACGGCAGCGGCAACCGCGGCAGACTCATCATCCACGGCGACAACGGGCGCAGATGCAGTCACGACGGGGGCAGGCTCGGGCTCAAACGTCGGCTCCTCGCCTTCCTCGTAATCGAGCGTGCAGGACTCGGGAAGCATTCCGAGCGCACGGATGGCATCCGAACCAAAGCGGATGTTGCCGGCGGCATTGCGATAGAGCCTGGGCTCGGGCTCGGCCGCGACAGGCTCCTCCGCCGGCTCGGCAGTGGGAACCTCGTCATTGAACTCTTCGGCCTGGACAGCCTGATTCTGATCCTCGGGCACGATGGCGCCAATCAGCGTCTCGTCGGCAGACGCACCCTCAAAGCCCTCGATCTGCTCGTCGAAAGCCTCGCCCTGTTCGGGCTCGGTCTGAGCGTCGGGAGCAATCGGCTGACCGAACTCGTCCTCGGCGTAGGTAGGCTCTTCATACTCGATGGTGTTGCCGTAGTCGTTTTGCTGTTGGGCCGCGGCATACTCCGCTGCTGCGCGCGCCATCTCCTCGGCACGACGCTTCTGCTCCCCAAAATAGGTATCGAACGGAACATCGTCGGGAAACTCGTTTTCGCCCTGGAAGGGAGCAACGTTGTCCATAACGCCGAGCATAGCGGCGACAGAAGACTTGTTGCACACTGCGCCGGACGTATAGGGAAGCACAAAACGGTTAGAAATGATGTTTGCCGCGTTGGCGAGCGCAACGAGGGAAGCGAGGATCGCGACAATCCACAGCAGAACCTTGAGCGCGCCGGGGAGCGGCAGGATACGCAAGATGGCAACGGCAGCAGGGGCAACCGTGGCAACGGGCAACAGCTTGGCGATGAGCGCACGATACGAAGCATAGGGCTCGCGGGCGAGCAGCTCAGCACGGGGAGAGTCGTAGTGTGCGACAACGACCACCGGGCGGTTGCGCGGAGACGCGAGCAGGCCCGAGGCCTTGTGGTAGGCGATGACATTTTGGCTCACGCCCGTCTTGCCCAGGTGCGAAACCACGGGGTGGCCCGTGCGCTCGAGCACGTAAAGAACGGCACCGACAATGGCCAGCAAGGTGCCGACCAAGCCGATGCCGCCGCCGATGCCCATCAGCAGGGCGCCGGCAAACGCAAGAATACCGGTAACGGCAAATGCCAACCTGCTGGGCGCCGGGGCATTGAACTCCTGAACCTCGGGATCAAAGCCGTGGTTGCGGAAGATCTGAGCGATATCCTCGGCAGCCAAGCGCTCTTCTTCGCTGCATGCCGGCGTGATGCCGGTGTTCTGCAGCAGGTGGTTAATATAGTTCTGGGTGTTCGCCATGTGCGCTCCACATCCATAATCCGACAAATAGGCCCAATGCATGCACATTAGAACCGTATATAGTCGAAAGTATACCCCGAGCGAGCGCAAACGACCGAATTCGGGCCACCTTAACGCCCCGAGCGGACAAGGATATAGCCTAATCTCCATATCGGACTAAAATCATGGCAGCAAACCACCTTCTCATGCGAGGACTCTATGACGGCAAGCGACGCGACCGCGACAATTAAAAAGGGGAATTCGGAGCCCAGTTTCGATAAAACGGCTCAGCGTATCCTCAATCTTTTCTTTGTGCTCAACAGCTCCCCCGAACCGCTGACGACCGAGCAGATCGTCTTGGATTCTGACCTGGGATATGGCTCGGGCAACATCGACTCGGATAAGCGCAAGTTTCGGCGCGATCGTGACAAACTGCTCGAGCGTGGCATCTTAATCAAGGAGGTTCGCCCCGCCGGCGCGCAGGAGACCGAGGAAAGCTCATGGACAATCGACCGCGAGCACACGTTTGCGGCAGGCGGCCTCATCACCGCAGACGACGCCGATATTCTGCTCAACGCTATCGACCAGACAATAGCGGCCGGCTCATCCACTTTTGCCGCGCCGCTTGCCGATATTCGTTCCAAGATTGCCTACCTCACCGGCGTGTCGGCGGTAGACGAAGCACTGATCCGCCGCTCTCCCACCGTCGATGCGGTATGGAGCGCCTTTGCCGAGCGATGCGCGCTGCGATTTTTATATCAGAACGGACGCGGTGAGCAGAAAGAGCGTACCGTCTGCGTCTACGGCATGTTCGAGCGCGAGGGCGTTGCGTACTTCTGCGGCCTCGACAATGCCACCGACGACATCAGGACATTCCGCTGCGACCGTATCGTTCGCGCTTGGCGCCCCTCAAAGGCCTACGCTATCCCTGCGGACTTCAACCTCAGCGACTACCTGTTCTTTGAATTCGATTTTGCCGACCGCCCGCCCGTTGCGGCTACGTTCTCGTTCGCCCCGCAGACGCAGATCGATATGATCAACGGCCTCACGCGCGGGCGAGGTGAGCTCGCACACACCGATTCGGGATGGACTTGGACCGTTGACGTGCGCGATCTTGAAGCCGCCGCCTCATTTTGCATGGCCCACGCCATGGACGGCATGAGGCCCATGGCCCCCAAATCGCTCAAGCAGGCGTGGAACCGCCTCATTGAAAGGACGGTGCACGAGCATGCCCGTGCGTAAACTCACCAGCGAGCAGAGGCTCTCGCGCGCCATCGACATCATGGAGGCCCTCTACGCCGCCGGCGAGAACGGCATGACTCGAAACGAGATTTGCAGTCGCTTTGACATCACGGGGGCGTCGCTCGACGAGATTCTCGAGATCGTCTCGACGCTCGCGGACCGAGAATCGGGTGCGCGCATCATCTGCGAATGCCACGGCGAGCGCGTGGTCCTCACCGGTGACGCCGGGCGTGTACTACCGCTGCGCCTGAGTGCCGCCGAGGGCGCTGTGCTCAACCACGAACTTGAATCGTTGGGGATCGAGCCCCAGGCGGCGGCTCGAATTCGACATGCTCTTCTACCCGAAGAGCTCGGCTATAACCAGCACGTCTCTGACACCGTCAACCACGGGTCGCACTGGCAGCAGCTGAGCTGCGCCATTCAGGACGGCGTTCGCTGTCGTATCTCGTATCGCTCGATGGACGATGCGCGGCCACGCGAGCGTCTGGTCGACCCCTTGCGCATTACAGCAAACGGCGACCAAACATATCTGATTGCCTGGGACATCGCGGTCGATGAGCAGCGCACCTATCGCATGGATAAAATCGAGGGACTCGCCTTGACGGAAGACTCCGTCGTGCCTCACGTACCGGACGTTGCATCCCTCCACGATTCCCTTGCCCGGACGCAGCGTAGCGCAAAGCTCTTGATGCCATTCGATATGGCGGAGCATCTGGACTGGGCCGGCATCACCCTCATCGAGCGCAGCGGGACAGACATGGCAACGGTAACCGTACATTACGGCTCCGAGCGTTGGCTGCTGAGCCAGATAATCGCAGCGGGCGGAGCCATCCGCATCTTGGATGACCCCGCCCTGTCAAAGCGTCTGTGCGATATGGCAAAAACCCTCGTCTGTCCGCTTTAGCGCCGCCGCTCGTGGCGTGCACGCCACAGTTGCAGATAGTGACCGATCTGTGCCGATTCGATGCGCTGGTAGGAGCTCGTGGGCAGCGACGTTAAGAACTTCTTTCCGTAGCCCTTCGTCACCAGGCGAGGGTCGGCCAGAATCAGCACGCCGCAATCAGTCGACGAGCGGATAAGGCGGCCGGCCGCCTGCTTGACCTCGAGCACCGCCTCGGGCAGCGAATAGCGCGCCCAAGCGCGGTCTTCGCGCAGGTTGCGCTCGCACGAGAGCGGGTCCGTGGGGCTCGAGAACGGCAGCTTGGGAATGATGACGCAGCGCAGCGTCTCGCCGCTGGCGTCAAACCCCTCCCAGAAGGCCTTGAGCGCAAAAAGCGACGAGGTCGGCTCGTTGATAAACCGGTCGCGTAGGCGACGAGGAGATGAGTTGCGCTGCTGGCAGTTGAGCTCCAGACCCGCACGGGCCATCTTGGGCTCGACGCGAGCGTACAGCTCCTCCATATCACGCCTGTTGGTGAACAGCGTGAGCACCGAGCCGCCCATGGCAAGATGGGCGTCGACCAGCACACGCTCGAGCGCCGAAAGATAGCCTTCGCGGTCGCGCGGGTCGGGAATATCCCCAGCCACAACCACGGCCATATTCGAATCGAAGTCGTAGCTCGAGTCCAAGTGCAGCGATGACGACGTTGAAGCACCGATGCGATCAAGGCCGACCGCATGGTTAAAGTGCTCAAAGCTTTTGGACACCGTCATGGTCGCCGAGGCAAAGATAGCCGTGTGAACCTCGGGTAGCCACTCGGTTGCCAAAGCCTCGCCAATGTCGATGCGCTCTGCGGTCATCGACTCTCCGCCGGCACGAAGTCTGCGATTGACCTGCAGCGAATACACGTAGTGTTCATCGGTGCCATCAATGATGAGTTTGAGGTTCTCGGCCAGCTCGTGCAGGCGGCGCGAGATATCACCCAGGTCGACAACAACCTCGGGCTTGTCGGCGGCGACGGCCTGCACCAGCGCGTCGACGCTCTTGTCAGCTTGTTCCAATGCGGCGATGGCAGTGTAGGCCGACTGTAAGAAATCATGCCAGTCGTCAGATTCGCGCAGCTCGGGGCCAATCCACAGATTGGCATTGTCATAGCCCCCACGGGCACGGCGGCCGAGCTCGCGTACTCCATCGAACACGTCGGCGATCGCCATGCTCGCGCGGGCAACCGTCGACGTCGCCTTGGCAGTAAGGCCCAGATAGAGCGTAGAGCCCTCGGAGGTTGCCAAATCACGGGAAACCTGGCTTAGTGCGCCGGTGCTCGAGCCACCCAGGCGCTCGAACAGGACGCGTGATTCGTCCGCCGACACCACGCGCGCCCACTGACGGCGCGCCTCGCGCTCGATGGAATGGGCCTCGTCGATTACCCAATGACGAATCGGAGGCAAAATCCTGCCCTCGGCCGCGACGTTACGGAACAGCAGGGAATGGTTGGTGACCACCACATCGGCATGCGCCGCACGACGGCGAGCACCGTGGACCAAACATTTATCAGGGAAAAACGGGCAGAGGCGACGAGCACACTCGCGCGAGGCCGTCGTAAAGTCGGGACGGTTGACGCTGCGCCACCGAATGCCGAGCGAGTCGAGGTCGCCATCGGCTGATTGGCAGACGTACGCCATAATGACCGCGACCGCCGTGAGCGTGTCCGCCGGATCGCGCTTGGTGGTGATCTCGACCTGGCCGCGGCTCATGCGCTCGAGCTTGCGCAGGCACGGATAGTGGTCATACCCCTTGAGAGCGCAAAATGACAGACCACCGTTCAGTTGCTCGGCAAGTTTTGGCAGCTCATGGTACATGAGCTGGTCGGCAAGATTGTTCGATTTGGTCGCAATACCAACCGTGATGTTGTTACGGCGTGCTGCCTCGGCAAAAGGCACCAGATAGGCCATCGATTTGCCGACGCCTGTGCCCGCCTCAATTACACGATGAGTGCCCGTGACCAGCGCATCGCGGACCTCGAGCGCCATCGCGATCTGCTCATCACGCGGCTCGTAGGTGGGATACATGCGATTGACCAGGCCACCTGGCGCATAGTCCGCCTCAATCTCCTCACGACTCGGCATCTTGAGGACCGGCAGTTCGTCGGCGTCCACCCGATCGTCGGCGCGATCGGCCTTGAGAACGTCAGCACGAGCGGCGCTGAGGGAGAAGATAGAACCAGGGTTCTGCCCTGCCAAGAACGAGAAGATAGGGCGATAGGACCAAGGCACGTCTGGATGCATGTCGGCTAGGCGCGCCATGAGGCCCTGGGGCAAGTCGGTGAGCGCCACGAGCAACACGCGCCATACGCCACACAGGGCGTCGACGTCGGCATTGGCACGGTGTGACACCGAGTCACAGCCAAACAGATCGGCCATAAAAGACAGCTTGTGCGAGGCCAGGCGCGGAAGCGCGATGCGCGACAGCGCCAGCGAATCGATCCAAATATCGCTCACGTTGACGCCGCCTTTGACCGACTCGATAAACGAGCGGTCGAACGTGGCGTTGTGTGCGATCACCGGGCAGCCACCGACAAAATCGGCGAGAGCGGCGACGGCCTCAACCGCCGACGGGGCATCTGCCACATCGGCATTTGTAATGCTCGTGAGCTCGGTAATCTCGGCGGGAATCAGCTGTTTGGGATGCACGAAGGTATCGAAGCGGTCGATGACCTCGCGGCCCGAAAGACGGGCCGCCGAGATCTCGATCAGCTCGTTGTCCTGCACCGAAAGACCCGTGGTCTCGGTATCGAGGACAATCACATCTTCCTCGATAAGGCCGAAGGACTGCGTTTTGGCGCGGTCGGCAAGCGTGGCATAGGAGTCGATGACAAACTGCGGCGTTCCTGACGAAACCGCGTCCTCGATTAGCATGCAATGCCCGCTCGACGAAGGCCCATACGGATCAGGCTGTCACAGACCTGCGGGAACGTCATGTCGTCGGTGTGGCGGATCTCATCCGGATACAGCGACGTATCGGTCATGCCGGGAATGGTATTGGTCTCGAGGATAACGGGGCCGTCCTCGCTCACAATAAAGTCGCTGCGCGAGACACCCAGGCAACCGAGGGCCTTGTGAGCGGCACAGGCAAGTTCCTGAGCGCGAGCGTAATTCTCGGGTGAAATCTGCGCCGGAATGCGATGGATATCCGTAGGGTCGACATACTTCACGTCCAGATCGTAGAACTCGCAGTCCTCGGGCTTACGAATCTCGACAATCGGCAGGGCGCGTACGTCATCTTCGCCGTATACGCCGACGGTGAT
This sequence comes from uncultured Collinsella sp., assembly GCA_900553935.1. GTDB lineage: Bacteria > Actinomycetota > Coriobacteriia > Coriobacteriales > Coriobacteriaceae > Collinsella. The sequence goes on along the minus strand of USFK01000007.1, from coordinate 13,207 downwards.
CTCGGTACCCTCGATGCACTTCTCGACCAGCACTTTGTCGCCGTACTCAAACGCCTTGGCGATTGCCGCGGGCAGCTCGGAGGGCTCATGGACCAGGGAAATGCCATAGCTGGAACCGTTGACGGCCGGCTTCACAAAGCAGCGCTCGCCACAAACCTCGACGATATGATCGATATCGACTTCATCGCCCACCTCGAGCGCAAGGCCGGGGGCAATGGGAATGCCCGCCTTGGCGTATAGGAGCTTAGAGACCTCCTTGTCGGCACCGCAGGCGCTGGCAAGTACGCCTGAGGCCGTGTAGGGGATACCCAGGGTCTCCATGGCACCCTGCATGGCGCCATCCTCACCGCCGGCGCCGTGCATGGCGATAAATGCCACATCGAATCCGCCGGTCGCCATGGTTACCATAAAGTCATCAGCAGCCGTGTCAAGCAGCTCCACCGAGGTGTAGCCGGCTTCCTTCAGTGCCACCACAACGTTCTTTCCCGAATCGAGCGAGATCTCGCGCTCGGCGGAATGACCGCCCGCCAAGACCGCTACGTGCATGTTCTCTAGGCTTTTACCCGGCATGGGCAGACTCCTCCTCTATAATTTCTGCAGCTGATACCATATTGTAGCGATACCCTCTACGTTTCCCCAAAATCGAAAGGCTTCCATGAATCCCAGGACTAAATCTCAGGACATTCGCGACTTGAGCCAAAACGATATTCGCGAGCTCGTGGCCGAACTTGGCCAGCCCGCCTTCCGCGCGAAGCAGCTCATCGAATGGGTCTTTGAGAAGAACGTTTGTTCGTTTGACGATATGACCAACCTTCCCAAGGCTTTCCGTGAGCAGCTTAAAGAGGCTTTTGCCTTTGATACGCCGACTGAACTCACCAAGCAGGTTTCCAAAGATGGCTCGCGCAAGTATCTGCTCGAGTACCACGATGGCATTTCCGTCGAGACTGTCGGCATGCCCCGTCGTAACAAACTTTCCGTCTGCGTTTCCACCCAGGCAGGCTGCGGCATGGGCTGCGCCTTTTGCGCTACCGGTCTCAACGGCCTCAAGCGCTCTCTGACCGCTCAAGAGATCGTCGACCAGGTGCTTCATGTATCCAACGACTTTGGCGAGCGTGCCACAAGCGTTGTCTTCATGGGCCAGGGCGAGCCGTTTGCCAACTACGACGAGGTTCTCAAGGCATTGCGTATCCTCAACGACCCCGATGGTATCGGTATCGGCGCTCGTCACCTCACCGTCTCTACCAGCGGCGTTATTCCCGGTATTCGCAAATTTGCCGACATCCCCGAGCAGTTCACGCTTGCCGTTTCCCTGCATTCCGCCATCCAGTCGACGCGCAATAAGCTCATGCCCGGTGTTAAGAAGTACACGCTGCTTCGCCTTCACGAAGCGCTTCAGCTCTACACCGAGAAGACTGGCCGCCGCCCGACCTATGAGTATGCCATGATCGAAGGCGTCAACGATACGAATCCCGAGATGCAGGCACTCTGCGACTTCTGCGAGGGAACGCTGTGCCACGTTAACCTGATTCAACTTAACGACATCGAGGGCAGCCCGCTCAAGCCGTCGCCGATTCATAAGGTTGAGGATCTTCAGCGTCGTCTTGAGTCCCGTGGCATCGAGACCACGATTCGTAACTCCCGTGGTAACGATATTGACGCCGCTTGCGGACAGCTGAAACAGCGTTTCAAAGTTCAGAAGAACGCATAGGGGAGTCGCACTCCAAAACGTTTCATGTGAAACATCGAACGGCCCCTGTTGCAGGATATGCAACAGGGGCCGTTTCATTTATTGACCTCAATTTTGGACCGCTGCTAGCTTTCCCATTTTTTACGGACAAAATAAGGGGCCCTTGTCTCATGAATCAGACAAGGGCCCTCAAAATATGCAGGGTAATTGTTAGGTACCTAATAGAGTACGTTTTCCCATTGGTTGCTAACCCAACCTTGATTAATCTTAGGATTTTTCGTTACCTGAGCAGTGCGCATGGCAACATCTTCAGTCATAACATCCATTTTCTTCTTGGAAGTATCGACAATATCCTGCGCGCCACGAAGCAAACGACCTCGAAGTTCATCGTCTGTCGCGATCTTATAGCCAGCAAAGGCACCAGCCGCGACAGTCGTCGCCAATGCAATCGCAGTAAAAATCTTATTCCTCATCTTGGCCTCCTTGATCAAACTGAATCATTTCACCAAGAATACGAGAGAGCTCTTCCTCGTCTTTAAACTCAATCTCAATCTTATTCTTTCCACGCGAGCTCTTCACACGCACGTTGGTATTAAATACCTGACGAAGTACACGCGCAGCCTTTTTAAAAGACTGAGGCGTTGCAGGCCGCGGCGTCTTAGGTGTCTCTCCGGCAGAAAACAATGGAGCAAGATTTTCTGTCGCTCTTACGGAAAGGCCCTCCGCAACAACCTTCTCTGCAAGTCGAATTCGAGCATCCTCATAGGGAACTGCAAGAATCGCACGTGCGTGACCAGCAGTAAGTTTACCCTCAAAAATCATCTGCTGAACTACTTCGGGGAGATCGAGAAGGCGCAGCGAGTTTGTAATTGCAGAGCGTGACTTGCTTACGGCCTTCGACAACGCCTCCTGGGTCATACCGCTAGCATCGATGAGCTGGCGATAGCCCTTAGCCTCTTCGACGGGATTCAGATCAGAACGCTGAAGATTTTCGATAAGAGCAAGAGCCAGCATCTCTTCATCATTAACATCTTTAATGATGACAGGCAGTTCCTCAAGACCAGCAAGCTTTGACGCCTGGTAACGACGCTCACCAGCGATGATCTCATAACCATTTCCATGCTTGCGAACCAAGAGCGGCTGCAAAACGCCATGTTCTTGGATTGACTCGCTCAACTCGCGAAGTTCAGTTTCATTAAAGTGAATTCGCGGTTGATTAGGGTTGGGAACGATATCCTCAATAGGTAGTTTTGTTTCAGATACGGCATTTGAAGCAGATGCAGCAGAACCACCGGTCTCATACTCAGCCTCTGAGACCAAAGCATTGAGCCCGCGTCCCAATCCACCACGTTTCTTTGCACTAGGCACGCTTGATCACCTCTTTTGCAAGGTTCATATACGCTTTTGCACCCTTATTTTGAGGTGCATAGGTAATTACCGGTTCTCCAAAAGACGGAGCTTCAGAGATTTTAACCGTACGGGGAATCAGCGTCTTAAACGCCTTATCACCAAAGTACGATTGAACTTCCTCAACAACCTGATTCGATAAAGAAGTACGTGAGTCATACATGGTCATAAGCACGCCATAGGTGTCCAAGCCCTTGTTCAGACGCGATTTGACCATCTTCATTGACTCAAGCAGCTTCGTAACGCCCTCAAGCGCGTAATACTCACACTGGATTGGAATCAAAACGCTGTCTGCTGCGGTCAAGGCATTGATAGTAAGCAGGCCGAGCGAAGGAGGACAGTCAATGAAAATAAAATCGAACTCGTCCTGAATCGGCTCAAGCAAATCTTTGAGGCGGGTTTCACGAGCAATTGCGCTTACGAGCTCAATTTCGGCACCTGCTAGCTGAATCGTAGCTGGAATTACGAATACCTTTTTGCAATTTGTATCAAGAACAAGCGATTCTGCCGGCACATCATTCAACAATGCATCATAGATGCAGCGATCAAGGTCTTCTTTTTCAATTCCAAATCCACTGGTGCTGTTTCCCTGCGGATCAAAATCGACAATCAGTGTCTTACGACCCTGCTCACCCAGTGCTGCTGCAAGGTTCACAGCCGTCGTTGACTTACCGACGCCGCCTTTTTGATTGATGATTGCAATGATACGCGTGTCTTTTGCGCTCTTAGAACGCTTAACGTCGCGAAATCCCACGGTCCCTCCTGGTGTGTATTAAAGCTGTCAAACGGAGGATGTTTCACGTGAAACATTCCGATTCGATATCAACCGCCATGTTTCACGTGAAACACTGCAAGTTGTTAGTATCCATTATGTTTCACGTGAAACATCTAGGCAAGCGGATTCTTCTTTGCCATGCCATTTGCACGAGGCAATGAAACGGATGCCGGATGACTCTTTTTAAGAACAATGAACTCCCTGTGGCCCAAGCCCTCAGGCAAATCGACTGCGTCATTCAGAAGCAAAGTGAAGCCGCAAATCTTAGCTGCTGACATGCCGGAAGCAAGCTCCTCATCCGAAGGATTACCCTTGGTGATAACAAATAGCCCTCCGTCTTTGAGGAACGGAGCAGCATACTCAACAAGAATCGGTAGAGGGGCAAGTGCGCGGGCGGTTACGACAGAAAACTGCTTCTTATGGCTTCGAGCATATTCTTCAAGGCGATCATGAACCGCATGAGCATGTTTCAACCCAAGAGCATGAACAAAAGAATTGACAGCATCAACCTTCTTACCAACAGAGTCAATATAAGTAGCTTTACGATGCGTGGTTATGGTTAACGGAATACCAGGGAAGCCCGCACCTGTTCCCATATCGAGCAAAGCTCCCTCAGGAGCCTTATTGATATAGGGGAGCAAAACAAGTGAGTCGAGGATATGAAGTACCGCAGCATCTTCTATGTTAAGAATACGGGTGAGATTGGTTGTCTTATTTGTTTCCAGAACCAAATCCAAATGTTGAATACATTTCCTCAGCTCAGTATCAGTTACGCTCAAGGAATACTCTTTGCAATAGGAAGTTAGACGACTCAACATCTCGTCAGCCTGCTGATCAGTAAGTACTAACAACGAAAGCTCCTTTCTGACAAAAATCAGTGTATCGAGAACTTTTGACAAAAAAAGGGGACGTGGAAACCACGTCCCCTTAGCATAAGCTCGAGTAGATTATCGAGCAACAATCACCACATGGCGATCGGGGTCAGAACCCTCAGAATGAGTATCGACGGCGTCATTGCCACGAAGTGCAATGTGAACCAGTCGGCGCTCGTAGGCATTCATGGGCGGAAGCGAAACACTCTTATGAGTGCGGATGGCACGCTCGGCAGCAGACTGAGCCATGGAGGCAACCTTGTCCTGACGGCGGCTCTTGTATCCCTCGACGTCCACTACAACCGGATACCTAAAGCCGAGCTTGCGGCTCACCAGCAATGAGAACATAACCTGAAGGGCATCAAGGGTGCGACCATGACGGCCAATGAGAACAGCAAGGTCGGGAGCCGTTACATCCAGAATCAGCTCACCCTCGTCGCCCTCATACTCATCGATAGGAGAGTTGGCGGCATCGAAGTGCGAAAGGATGGAACGCAGGATGGAAATCGCGACATCGGCAATGGTGTCGAGCTCCTCGTCGGTCAGCTCTTCACCAGCCTTGTAGCGCTGTGCAATCTCGGGATAATCGCCCGCGACCTGCGGGGCAACCTCCTCAAGCATATCCTCGATGATCTCTTCAGACATAACGTACTCCAAAAGTTAGGTACCTAAATAAGATTGATATCCCACTACTTCTTCTTGTGCGGGCGCGGCTTCTTCTCGCGACGAGTGACCTCAACCTGCAGCGGCGCGTTCTTAAGGCGCTCCTCCTCATCGGCCTTCGCCTTGTCGATGACCTTCTGCGTCACAAAAATCTGCTGGATAACCTGCCAAGCAGACGAGACGTCGTAGTACAGCAGAACACCAACGGGAAGGCTCCAGCCCATCCAAAGCATCATGACCGTCATGACAACGGCCATCATACGCATGCTCTGAGCCTGCTGGCCGGTCTGGTTGCGCGACATATAGAGCTGCGGAATCAGGGTCAGGACAGCGAACAGGATCAGGCAGACCAGCGCAGGCAGCGCGACCATAAAGCCATCGGCAAAGGAGGCACTCGGCGTGGTGGTCAGGTCGGGCAGAATATTAAAGAACGAGAACGTGCCGTCGTTAAAGTAGTCCGGCAGGTTACGCAGCAGCGTAAATAGGGCGAACAGGACAGGCATCTGAATCAACAGCGGCAGACAACCAGCCATCGGGTTGAACTTGTTCTCGCTGTAGAACTTCTGCATTTCCTCGGCCTGACGCTGGGGATCGTCGGCATAGCGCTCCTGGATCTCGAGCATCTTGGGCTGCAGCACCTGCATGCGTGCCGTCGACTTAGTCGACTTGAGCATAAGCGGCGTCAGCAGCAGACGGATGATGACCACCAGGATGATAATGGACAGGCCCCAGTCGACCGCAAAGGTCTGGATGAGCTTGAGCAGCTCGAAAAGGATGTTAACGATCCAATCCCACATGTAAGTTTTCCTCCGATAGCGAGTGCCCGCTAGGGCACAGGGTCATAACCGCCGACGTGCAGGGGATTGCAGCGAGCGATGCGCCTCACGGCAAGCCAGCAGCCTCTCAAAACACCGTACTTCTCAATCGCCTGGACGGCGTATTGCGAGCACGTTGGGTAATAAATGCAGGCGTCAGGCAATAAGGGCGAAATAACCTGTTGATATATGCGAATAGGAGCGATGGCAACACGTCGCAAAACGTGATTGCTCATCGCTCCTCCCCGGCAACGCCGGCGCGTTTCATAAGCGAACGCAATGCATTGTCCATCTCCTGCGGCGAGGAAACCCTCGTCTTGGGAGTTGCGAACAAGATGATGTCATAACCCGCAACGGGAAATCCACAGCTGCGGGCGGCCTCGCGCATCACACGCTTAGAACGGTTGCGCACGACAGCACAACCGAGCCGTTTAGCACCAACGAAGGCGACCCTTCCGGAGTCGCCTTCGCCAACCGATTCACATATGGTCATTCGAATCAGAGGGTGATTGAAACGACGCCCCTGACTGAACACATGCTCGAAATCTTGCCGAGACTTAATAGTCTTCATGCGAGATGTGTGTATCGCTGCTAGACAGTGAGACGCTTGCGGCCCTTGGCGCGACGACGGGCGAGCACGGCACGACCACCCTTGGTGGCCATACGGGCACGGAAGCCATGGGTCTTGGCACGCTTACGCTTATTAGGCTGATACGTACGCTTCATCTTAAGTTCCTCCTGCTGCATTTCGAGTGTCCGCGGGGGCGCGGACGCAGATATAGACACGTGAGCTTGAAGATTGTAGGGAAATCAATGTTCAAATGTCAAGAAATCAAAGGTAAAAGGTTGCGCAGTTCACACGGTTCCCCCATAAGCCGAGCTCGATTTAGCGGTGCATGGCAACTTTTCACGATATTTCATCGAGTTTTCAACAGGTCATGTTGGCAATGTTGAGAACTTTTCGTCCGTTTTCCAAAGTTTTCAACAGGTTTTGAAAAGTTGTCGAAAGATGAGAAACATTGCACGGTGAGCTACTATTTGTTCGAAACCTTTTGAAAGATTGCGAGCGGCATGTCTGACGACTTTTACACCATGGTCGATTCCGGAGACCCGGCACCCGACAACGAGCACATCACCGGCGTGCGCGAAGAGCGTAAGGAAGGCGAGCAGACGACCACGCAGGCGCCAAAAGCCATGTACGCCGCGCGCATCGCCGTCTATGACGACATGCTGTCGACACCGCGTGTGATCGTCATTGATCCGCAAGATGTCCGCACGTATTTGGAAGAGACGACCAACACCGTCTACCAGTGTATGAAAGAGCAAGGTGGCCACATCTCGCTCATGGTCATCCGCGAGATTGTCGAAAACTTTATCCACGCACACTTTGCCGAGCCCATCATCTCGATTCTGGACGGCGGAGACACCATCCGCTTTGCTGATCAAGGACCCGGCATCGACGACAAGGAGCGCGCTTTCGACTTTGGCGTTACCAGCGCAAACAGCAAGATGAAGCGCTATATCCGTGGAACCGGAGCAGGGTTTCCCATGGTGCAGGAGTATTTGGAAAACGCCGGCGGGGCCGTGTCCATCGAGGACAACATGGGCAACGGCACCGTGGTTACGGTAAGCCTGGACCCTAAACGCGTGCAGGAAATCGAACGCGCCGGCGGGCGCGGTGCTGCCGTGCGGCCCGAGACGGAGCAGCCCGCATATCCCCTGCCGGGAGCTTTTGCGCAGCAGCCCATGGCAACGCAACAGATGCAGCCCCGCGTGGGACAGATGCAGCAGCCCGGAATGCTTCCTACACAAGAGCCCCAGGCGGCGTCGATGTCGATGCCGCCAAACGTGCCAGAGGCCATGCCGCTGGCGGATCAGGATACAGCAGCAATGCAGCAGGCGACGGGGGCACCGGGTGGCCAGCAAATGGGCTATCAGCCGTACCAACAGGGATATCCATATCAGCAGATGCCGCCACTGGGATATGGCCAGCAGTTCCCGCAGCAGTACCAGCAGGGATATCAGCAGCCGTACCAGCAGATGACGCAGCAGCAGTACAACCCCTGGGCCCAGCAGATGCCTCCGCAGCCTTACCACCAGTGGCCTCAAAGTTTTCAACAGCAAATGCCGCCGATGCAGAGTTCTCAACAACCAGCAGCTCAAATGATGTATCCTAATGCAGCAAATCAGTATGCGCAGCCACAACCGGACGTGTTCGTAAGCGATCGCGGCAACGCCGCGCTGGGCTATCTGGCGCAAAATCAAGCGTGCGGTGCTACCGATCTGGCGAGGGCGTTTGGAAACTCGGCCCCCACTTGGTCCCGCACGCTCAATGACTTGGCGCAGGCCGGCTTGGTCATCAAGCATGGCCAGAAATACCATCTGACCGAACTCGGCGCCGCTCGCGTGCGAGCTCAGAGCTAAAGAACGGGAGAGACAGTGGACGAGGAAGCAAGCATCATCCTGGGGGATGCCATCGCCTTTTGCCGGCGCGACGGCCGAGATGCACGCCTCATCAACATGCTGGGGCAATCGCGCGCCATAAGCCTGACCGAAGATACGCTCACGATCGAGGCCCCCTCGCGCTTTGCCATCGCGCAGCTCAAAAAGCATCAGCCGACCATTGAGGCCTATCTGGAAGAAATCGCCTTTGCACCGATCGCGCTCGACATCGTGGCACCGCAAGGCGCCGCGACGGAATCCGCTGCCGCGACGGCGCCTGCCACGGCTCCCGCTGCTTCCCCGGCGGTGCCGGCCTCCGCAGGCGACGTGCCGACAATCGAGCACCAGCACAGCGATGTTTCCCGTGAAACCATGGCACCGTTGCCGACCGCGGCGGCGACGTCAACGAACGCACCCGTCACGCACATGCCTATCGCTCACGACGCAGCGGCGGGCGCGGATTCGGGCATTGCAATCAAGAACACGCTCTCGGCCGATGATTTTCGTCGCATGATGAACCAGATGAAGGGCGGAGCGCCGACTAAGTCCACGCAAGCTGCGACCCCCGCTTCACCCATGCCGGCACCGACCGTACCGGCCGAGCAGAATGCGGATGGAGCCCCGCTCGCCGCGAACTCAAAATTTACCTTTGAGAACTTTGTCTACGGCCCCGAGAACAGCCATGCCTATCGCTCGGCACTCAAGTTTGCCGCCCTCGCGGACGAGCGTGGCACGTGCACATCACTGTTCATCTACGGCAAATCGGGCCTGGGCAAGACGCACCTGCTGCTTGCCATCAAAAACGAGCTCGCCGAGAAGTCGCCCGAGATCAAGGTCAAGTATGCCAACTCCCAGGCATATCTGGACGACCTGATGACCGAGTTCGACCGCCAAAAGAAGAGCAACGCCCCTATCATGCAGGCATACCACGGCGTGGACGTGCTCATCATCGATGACATCCAAAACATCATCGGCAAGCGCGCGAGCGTGGACTACTTTTTCCAGCTCATGGACGAGTTCATCCGCAACAACAAGAAGGTCGTCATCGCGGCAGACCGCGCCCCCAAGGACCTGAGCATGGACGAGCGTCTGACCAGCCGCTTCAACGCCGGCATGCTCTGCTTGGTCGCAGAGCCCAGCTACGAGATGAAATACAAGATCTTGCAGCGCTATTACGAGAACACCATCGTCGCCGCTCCCGAGGCAGGCGACGACTCGCTGCTGGCGGCCTATGGGGGCGACGGCGGGCACCTGACCGACGAGCACTTTAAACACATGGCCGAGGTCTCGGGCACCAACATCCGCGAACTCGAGAGCTTCTGCGAGCGCTGCGCCGGCGAGGCGGGCGACCGCGAGCGCGAGGGCGGGGAGCTCACCTTTGACGATATCGACGCCATCGCCAGCCAGTACTTCGACACATCGGCCAAAAAGATCAACGTCCAGACGGTTCAGTCCGTCATCGAAGAGCAGTACGGCGTGACGCACGAGGAGCTCATCGGCCCGCGTCGCAACGCCAATATCGCCAAAGCACGCCATATCGCTATCTACCTAGCCATCGAGATGTGCGAGATGACGACCACGGCGGTGGGCGCCGAATTTGGCAACCGCAACCACTCGACCGTCAGCACGAGCTACAAAAAGGTCCAGAAGATGATCCAGGAAGACCGCACCGTCACCGAAGACCTCAAGTCGCTGCGCGATAAAATTACACTGCGCTCGTAGGGAAATAGAGACACCTGTTGAAAACTTGTCGAAACCACGGGCATAAGGTGTCTAAAACCCAACCCGCGGTGATGAAAAGTTTTGCGCAGGTTTTGAACGTGGAAAACCACCCCTGTTGCACACAGGTTGCTGTCGATTCTCTTTCTGGGTCTGACCTGCGTCTTTGGGAGTAATCAACAGTTTCGTCAGTGCTATTACTATTATTAAGATATTTATATCTATAGAAAGGTATTAAAAGATGAAGTTCACCGTCAGCCAGAGCTCGCTTACACAAGCCATCGGCGTCGTTATGAAGGGTGTCGCTTCGGCATCCACCCTCCCCATCCTGTCGGGCGTGCTCGTTAAGGCCCAAGACGGCATCTTGGAATTCCAGACCTCTAACTACACTATCTCGATCCGTCATCGCATCGCGGCGCATGTCGAAGAAGAGGGCGAGATGGTTATTCCCTGTAAGATGCTCTCCAATATCACCAAGACCCTCCCCGATGCCCCGGTCACCTTTGAGCTGTCCGAGCGCCAGGTGCTGATTGGTTGCGAGAAGAGCTCTTTTAGGCTGAACACGCTCGATGCCAATGACTTCCCCGAGTTTCCGGCCTATGCCATCGAGAGTGCCGTGGAGCTGCCGACCGATGTCTTGTCCGAAATGGTCGGCCGCGTGTGGCGCGTCACCTCGACCGACAAGGCTCGCCCCATCCTGGGCGGCGTGCACATGAAGGTCGAGAACAACACCGTACGCCTGGTAGCGACCGATTCCTTTCGCTTGGCCGTGTGCGATACGCAGGTCGAGACCTCGACCCTCGAGGGCTCCTTTGAGCTCAACGTTCCGGCTGACGCCTTTAACGACGCGCTGAACATCATGGCCAGCCAGGCGACCATCATGATCGGGGCTACCGACACCCAGGTCGTCTTCGAGGCCGGCAACACCACCTACGTGTCGCGCCGTATCGAGGGCGTGTACCCCAACTACAAGCAGCTCATCCCCGATTCGTGCGTGACGAGCGTCAAGATCGACGTCGCCGCCTTTAACGCCGCCCTCAAGCGCGTGGCCGTTATCGCGAGCGCCAACCCCGCCGTCAAGTTCGAGATCGATGTCGAGAACGGGCAGATGGGCCTGTCCTCCATTTCCAATGACCAGGACCTTGCGCAGGAGACGATCGATGTCGAGGCCGAGGGCGAGTCGGGTACCATCGCCTTCAACTACCATTACATCTTCGGCTGCCTCAATGCCCTGTCCAAGGAGAAGGAGATCACGCTGGAGCTCAAGAGCTACTCGCAGGCGGGCATCTTTAAGTCCTACGACAAGATCAACTACCTGTACCTGGTCATGCCGGTCCGCATCTAGCGCTGCGCCATGACCATGTTCGCCCGCGATCTTTCCGTCGCGCACTACCGCAGCTTCGATAGCTATCGCCTTGCCCTGGACGAGGGCGTGACGATACTTGCGGGACCCAACGCGGCGGGAAAGACCAATCTCATAGAGGCGCTGCAGCTGCTGACGAGCGGCGCCTCGTTTAGGCATCCGACCGCAGCCGAGCTCGTCCATGACGGCGTGGGCTCGTGCAAGATCGAGCTGAGGCTCGAGGGCGACGGCCGCGTGCTTGATATGGGATTGAGCGCGGAGGACGGTAAGCGCTCGTTTAGCCGCAACGGCAAGAGATGCTCTGCCGCTGGTGTGCGCGGGGTTCTGCCGAGCGTGCTGTTTTGCCCCGACCATCTGGACATGGTTAAGCGAGGCGCCAGTGTGCGCCGAGCCGCCCTCGATGACTTTGGCATGCAGCTGAGCGCACGCTATGCCGATCTTGCGAGCACCTATGGGCGCTGCGTGACCCAGCGTAACGCCTTGCTCAAGGAGACCTGGTGCTGCCGCGAGATGCTCGGCGCGTGGAACGATTCGATTGCCCGCGCGGGCTCGGCCCTGCTCGTGCACCGGTTGGCTCTGCTCGACCGGCTGGCGGGCCATGTGCACACTGCCTACGGGCAAGTAGCGTCAGGTGAGGCCGCCAACGTGACCTATGCGTCCACGCTGGGGGCTTTGCCCCAGGTCGAGGATCGCGAAGAGCTGAAGGGTTGGGCGTACGAGCGCATGCTGGCCGCCCTTGACGAGCATGCCGACGAGGAAATTCGCCGCGGCGTGACGTTGGTGGGACCGCATCGCGACGAGATCGAGTTTACCGTGGCGGGTCGCTCCGCCCGTTCATTTGCCAGCCAAGGACAGCAGCGCACGCTGGTGCTGTCCTGGAAGGTGGCCGAGGTTGCCGTGGCTCGCGATGTCCTGGGCACCGCCCCACTGCTGCTTTTGGACGACGTGATGAGCGAGCTCGACGGCGAGCGTCGCGGCGCTTTCCTGCGGCTGATTGGCGATGATATCCAGACGGTCATAACTACGACCAACCTGGGGTACTTTACCGATGACCTGCTTGATCGAGCCAAGGTGGTGAGCATGGGTGAGACGTGCTAATTACGAGCGCGAGAGCGAGACAGTCGCCTTCAGCGGGTTTTTGAACGCAGAGCGCCAGCGCATCCTGGCGGCTGCAACGCCTAAGCGCCGTGCGCAGATGGAGACCGCCGAGGAGTCGCGCACGGTCTATCGCGCATGGAACGCGGTGTGCTCGGGCACGCGCGAGGGGCGGCATGTGACGGGACTGCGCTACCTGCCCGAGTCCAATGAGCTGCTGGTGTATCTCGACTCGCCCTCGTGGACGCAGGAAATGACGTTGTTGCGCGAGATCATCCGCGCGCGCATGGAGCGCGCCGGTGCGCATGTGGACGGTCCGGAAATGGACACTTTCTGATTCTGTAGCGGAAGACTGTCCGTTTTCGGACA
>USFK01000006.1 GCA_900553935.1 uncultured Collinsella sp. | reverse complement strand
TACGCGTGCCTGCTCACCGTGCCCGGCATCGGCCCGAGGACCGCGGCGCAGCTCGCGGTGTCGGTCGACATCGGGAGGTTCCCGGACCACGACCACCTGGCCTCGTACTGCGGCATAGCCCCGAGGGTGAGGAGCTCCGGCACGTCGGTGAGGTCGGTCAGGGCGTCCAGGCGCGGCGACGCGAGGCTCAAGTCCCTGCTGATCTTCTCGTGCAACAGCCTGGTGAGGTCCTCTGGGCGCTACGGCGAGTACTACCGGGCCTGCAGGGCGCGGGGCATGGGGCACGGGCGGGCGCTCAAGGCCGTCGCGAGGAAGCGGCTCAGGGCGATATATGCCGTGATGCGCGACCGGGTGCCCTACCGGGAGTAGCGTCGAAGGTTGACAAAACTATAGGAACACCCAATGACTATTGACGGCCAAGGCAACGCCGATGTATTGGCAACGTCAGCGAGCGGGTCGCATTTGAGACAAGGTGACGTGAAACGAAAGGGCGCTGACCTTCTGGTCGCGCCCTTGAAGTTGAACGTCAGATTGTCCAAATGCGGCCCGCGCAGCGTCGAGCCGTTACGCGGGTTGGTAAACCCGCGTAACTAAACACGCTCCGCGATCTCGTGGATCAGATAGTCGGTCTTTTCCCAGCCCAGGCACGGATCGGTGATCGACTTGCCAAAGACACCGCCGTCGACCGCCTGGTTGCCGTCCTCAAGGTAGGACTCGATCATAAAGCCCTTGACCAGCCTTGAAATGGCTTCGTTGCGGCGGCAGCTGTCGAGCACCTCCTTGCAAATGCGATACTGCTCCAGCGGACGCTTGCCCGAGTTGTCGTGGTTGCAGTCGATGACCGCTGCCGGATTGGCATAGCCGGCGTGCTCGGTATAGCGCTCGGCCAGGCGCTCGAGGTGCTCGTAGTGGTAGTTGGGGTAGGTGCGCCCATCGAGACCGATGTAGCCACGCATAACGGCGTGCGCGAGCGGATTGCCGTCGCACTCGACCTCCCAGTTGCGGAAGATGAAACTCTGATGCGCCTGAGCGGCGTAGATGGAGTTGAGCATGACGGTGGTGGAGCCGGCAGTGGGGTTCTTCATGCCCACCGGCACCGAAATGCCGCTCGACACCAGACGGTGCTCCTGGTTTTCGACCGAGCGCGCACCCACGGCGACGTAGCTCAACAGGTCGACGAGGTACTGGTAGTTGGACGGGTAGAGCATCTCGTCGGCAGTGAAGAAGCCAGTCTCCTCGATGACGCGCAGGTGCATGTGGCGGATGGCCTTAACGCCCTCGAGCAGGTCATCGGGCGCCTCGGGGTCGGGGTTGTGCAGCAGGCCCTTGTAGCCAGTGCCCTTAGTACGCGGTTTGTTGGTGTAGACGCGCGGAATGATGATGAGCTTGTCCTTGACCTCCTCGGCGGTTTTGGCCAGGCGGTTCATGTACTCGAGGACCGAGTCCTCGCGGTCGGCAGAGCACGGTCCGATGATGAGCACCTTGCGCGCGTCCTCGCCGGTAAAGACCTTGGCGACCACGTCGTCGAATGCCTGCTTCTTAGCGGTAAGCTCGGCGGAAAGCGGCATTTCCTCGCGGATCTCCATGGGGATCGGCAGCCTTCGTTTAAATTCCATGGCCATGCGGGGCCTCCTCAATCAATTGATGGCAACGAGAACATTGTCGAATGCTCGGCATTATCCGCTGTCGCACGCTAAAGTGCAAGCACAACCAGCCAAAAAGGGAATGGATAACGAGCGAGGATTTTCGGGCGCTTCCAACGAGAGTGGATAATCTCCCGTTTTTGACCTATGTTCGCGCTAAAAGTGGGAGATTATCCACTCTCATCGAGCAAGCGTCCGAAAATCCTCGCTCGTGGCCCCTTTTCCTCCGTCCCCGAGAGATCGAAGCTCGTCTGCCGAATGGTTGCTGCGACGGCGGTGCGCCCATGTCACACTCAGAGGTGGTCTGACCCTACTTGGAAGGAGCCCCATGAGCCTTGACAACGTAACCCTGCGCGCCGCCACGCTCGACGACCTGGCTGGCATCGCCGCCATCTACAACCAGCTGTGGTGCAACACGCTGCGCAACCGCGGCGACGTCGAAGCTGCCGATTTCTGCGCGCGCTTCAACATTGCCATGCAGCTGCAGCGCTCCCCCATCGCGCTCGTCGCCGAGGCAGAGGGCCGCATTATCGCCGCCTGCTGCATCGGTATCTTCGAGGACGGCAAGCCGCGTACCAACCCCACGTGGGTACCCTGCTACGACGAGATGTTCGCCCAGGCAACCGAGATGGCAAAGACCGCCGATGCCAAACTCGAGGGCTCGCTCTTTGGCGACAGTCGCGAAAAGGCCACGGCCGATCGCTTTGCCGCCACGGGCGACGAGTATGCCCAGGGCCAGCTCAACCTGATCATCATTGTGCCCGAGTGGCAGGGCAAGGGACTCGGCCGCGAGCTCATCGACCTTGCGCGCGCCGAACTCGCCAAAGCCGGGTGCACCAAGTTCTTCCTGATGAGCGACTGCAACTCTGACTGGCAGTTCTACGAGCACCTCAACATGAAACGCA
Organism: uncultured Collinsella sp.; assembly: GCA_900553935.1. GTDB lineage: Bacteria > Actinomycetota > Coriobacteriia > Coriobacteriales > Coriobacteriaceae > Collinsella. Next base: position 22,555 of record USFK01000006.1, on the reverse strand, counting down.
TCCTGGAGGATCACAGCCAAGACACCGGCGACGGCTTTATCGTCTACATGTACGGAGGCGACACGCAGGATTAGCCTGAGTGCCACCTCATGGGCTTTCTCCAAAACAGCCCAAACCAATCAGCCACGCCAAAAGGGACATGCCAAAAAGGGACAGGTTTATTTTGGCAGGTTTTATCTGGGAAAACGCCAACCGCCGCGAGGGGAGCTACTTGCCCTTGCGGCGGCCTTCTCGCCGAAAAACCAAGTGAGTAGACCTTTTGCAGGAGGCCGAGCACACTCCAAAACGCCACAGCTCTGACCTGCGGTTTTATTTAGCGTTTGTCGCGGTGTGCTCGACAGATCCAAAAAAGCCTACTCACTTGCATCTGAGGCGCACCGGATCGGCAAAAAACCGCCGCGAAAGGGGTCCGATCCTCTTCGCGGCAGTTGTTAATACGCCGAACTTGTTATCGCAAAAGCCAATCACGCGCCGAGACCACGCTACAGTCTTTCGACTCATACGTTGAATCCACGCGGGCCACAACATAGCGCGCATCTTTTGCAATGTCGATCTCATCGCATACAGCCTGTAAATGGCGGGCGTACTTATCGTGATACGTTCTGGATGATTTTATTTCGATAGCCTTGGGACTCCCTGAGTTTGTGCAGTCGAGCAAATCGATTTCTCGCTTGCCGTCGTCCCTATAGAAATACAACTCGGGATTCTCGCCCACGTTGAGATGGCTCTTCGCCGTTTCGGAAACGATGAGGTTTTCGAAAACTGCCCCCAGATAAGAGCTCTCCAAAAGTTGCTCCAGTGATCCAATTTTGAGCAAGTAGCAGAGCAGCCCCGTGTCGTAAAAATAAAGCTTGGGCGTTTTAGTCAAACGTTTCCTGGCATTTGCATAATAGGGCTGCAGTGAAAACGTCAGGTAGCTCTGCTCCAGGATAGACAACCAGCTTTTAATGGTCGATACGTTCACACCCGTATCTCGAGAAAGCGAAGATATATTAATGAGAGCACCGGCGCTCTGGGCAATTATGGACAGAAACTTATGAAACTCCGCTTTATTGCGCACGTCAAGCAAGCCCACAACATCGCGCTCAACATAGGTATCAATATAGCTGGGGAAATAAACCGAGGACGGCATTCCGGCGGAACGCAGGCGAGGGTATCCCCCTTCGAGCGCAAACAAATCCACTTCCAACTGCCCCTGCTGGCCCCTCTCCGCTTCTCGAAACGAAAATGGCAGCAATTTTAAGATCCCGACTCGCCCGGCAAGAGACTGGCCGATGCTTTTCATCATCAAAAAGTTTTGCGATCCCGTAAGGATGTATTGACCGGCGTCTCCCCGCTCATCCGAAACAACCTGAATCATCGAGAACAAATCCGGGGCGTATTGCGCCTCATCGATGATGAGTCCGCCCTTTCGGTTGCGGATAAAACTCACCGGATCCTCCAAGGCCGCGCGCCTCGTTTGGGGGTCCTCAAGCGTGACATAGGAATAGTCGGGAAAGGCATGCCTAACCAGCGTAGACTTACCGCTCTGCCTAGGCCCCGTCAACGACACAACAGGAAACCAACCCGCCATGCGAATGAGCAACTCATGCAAATCCCTGTTAATGTACTCGGCCATATCAACGCCCCTTATAACGCTGTTACCATAATCGTATAGTATCATTTGCCATAATCTTGCAGTAGCGTTTTCCATAATCTTGTAGTAGTGTTTTCCACAATCTTTTAGTAGCCCAGTTCAAAAACGTTATTTATAGAGCCGAAATCTCAGACCCTAAATAACCATAGCCACCACAATGGGAACTGTCCCCATTGTGGTGGCTTACAGGCGAGTTGACTTATTCGACTATCGCGGGCCGACCGTGTCCGAGTCTAGAGCGTGGCAAGTCGCTTGGATTCGCGGACGGCGAGGGCGATGGAGATAAGACCAGTGATGGCGTCAGCCGCCACCAAGGCAAACCAGACACCCTGAACGCCCATCATGTTGCCAAGCAGGTACATAAGCGGCACGGAGCAGATCACGTAGCGGAGCAGACCGGTGAACGTGGCGATACCCACCTTCTCAACCGCCTGGAAGTACATCGACATGGTCATGGCAAGATAGCCCAGGGCCACGGCCAGGATAACGATGCGCGTGGCGTTGGCGGCAACCTCGACGAGCGCCGGGTCGCTACCAGCAAAAAAGGCGCAGACCGGCGTTGCGGCCACCCATAGCACAGCAGACACCGCAGCAAGCGTCACGACCTGGTACTTAAGCGTGCAGGAGAGCGTTTCCTTGAGGCGCGCCCACGCCTTGGCGCCGGCGTTGAAGGCGGCAATGGGCTGCAGGCCGTACGAGAAGCACTGGGCGACCATCATGGTAATGTAGAGGATGTAGCCGTTGATCACACCAAAGGCCGCGATGTAGAGCGAACCCATGTCGCCGCCGAGCTGGCCAAGCAACGAGTTGGCAACGGTGTTGAAGATGAACGTGGCAGCTTGCACCAAAAAGAACGGGAAACCAATCTTGATGATCTGGCCGCAGATGGCCATGTCGAGTTTGAGGTCGGCGGCGCTGATCTGGAGCTGCGACTTCTTACCGCCGATGAACCAGAAGATACCGATGGCCCAGATACCGATGGAAAGACCGTAGTACACGCCAGCTCCCATAACGCCAAGCTTGAGCACAAACGTGGAAAGCGCAAGCCAGCAGATAGCGACGATGGCAGACACGGTCATGAGGTTAGCCTGGATCTGAACCTTCTCGTCCACACGCATGACGGCGGTGACCATCTGACCAATGACCGTGAGCGGCAGCAGCACGGAGAAGGTGCGCACGCCGGCAACGGTATCGGCCATGATGTCGGGCGTGGCGCCGAAGAATGCGCAGATGGGCTCGGTAAACACAGCCATCACCACAGCAAGCAGCACACTCACAATCGTGGTAAGCCAAAAACCCTGGCTAAACGCCTTGCTGGCGCCCTTAATGTCGCCGGCACCCAAAAGGTTGCCCACCACGGCGGGCACGCCGGTGCCAAACAGGTTGCCAAAGGCCAGGTTAATGTACTCGACCGACATGATGATCGAAACACAGGCCAGGCCGTGTGCACCCAGGCCCCAACCCATCACGAGGCCCTCAAGGACCACCATGATAATCTGGGCGAGCATACCCTGGCCGGTGATGATGGTGTACTTGCGCACCAGGCCGGGAATCGGCTGCGAGGCAAGCTCACGCTCCTCCTCAACAGCGGCGGTTGTTTCTTCTGCCATTGTTCTCCCCTTTCCATGAGAGATTGATGAATGGATGCATGAATGGATGGGCGGCACGCACAGGCTGCGGCACCGCCTAGCGATGCAGCAGCCCCGCTAGGCCTCGTAGACCACCTTGCCGGCAATCATCGTGAGAGACGCCGTGGCCTCGAGGACCTCAGCCGGTTCGCAGTCAAAGAGGTTACGGTCGAGCACACAGATATCAGCCTGTTTGCCGCATGCGAGCGTACCGATGCGATCCTCGGCATGCATGGCGTAGGCGCTGCCGTAGGTGTAGGCGCGCAGGGCCTCGGCCATGGTGATGCGCTCCTGCGGGAACCACCCTTCTGGGTTGGAGCCGTCCTCGAGCATGCGGAAGACCGCGCCGTACACCTCCTCCATGGGCTCCAAGCCCACAACGGGGAAGTCACTGCCCAGGTGCACCACGGCACCGCTGGCAAGCAGGCTATGCAGGGGCCACGAAAGCGCAGCACGCTCGGGGCCCACGGCATCGTCCTTGGCAAGGTCAGCCATATCGAGCAGCATGTGCCACGGCTGCATACCAGGGCATATACCCAGCTCGGCATAGCGCGGCAGATCCTCGGGCTGAACCGTCTCGTTGTGCTCCATGGAGTGGCGGCAACCCCGCTTACCATGCAAGCGCTCGCCCTCCTCAAAGCAATCAAGCACAAAACGCACCGAGCGATCGCCGATCGTATGGACGCGCGTGTCAACGCCCCATTCCTGCGCCCTGACAATGGCGGCACGGATGCGCTCTGGATCCTCCGCGGGCTCACCGCAGGTATCGGGCGCGTTGGAATAGGGTTCAAGCATCCAAGCGGTGTGGTCGGAGCACACGCCATCAAGAAACTGCTTAAAGCCGTGCCACTCGACCTGCGTACCCGAGAAGGCGTATTTCTCCTTGATCTGCTCGAGCGTTAAGGACTCGTTTTCGAACAGATCGGTGTACAGGAACACGCGCAGTGGCAAGTCGCCCTTGGCATTAAGACCTGCCAACACCGCATACGGGTTTTCCATGCTCACAAACGTAGGATTGACCATGCCGACCGTAGTGATTCCCAGGGCATTGGCGCGCCGGGCGGTTTTTGCAAACGACGCGTCAACAACCTCGGGCGCTGGGTCGTAGACCTCGTCCATAAAGAAGACGCCGGCGTTGTTGGAAAACACGCCCGTCAGATTGCCCTCGGCATCCTTAAGGATCTTGCCGCCTGCGGGATCGGGCGTCTGCGAAGTTACTCCCACCTTGTTGATGGCGCAGGTATTGGCACTAAAGGTATGCAGGTCAACCTGCTGCAGAAAGACCGGGCGGTCCGAGATGTACTCATCGATCATCGCGGCTGTGGGCATCTCGGGGACATCCCACTGGAACTGGATAATCTGGCAGCCCAGAATCCACTCGTTATCGGGATGGTCGGCCGCAAACGCCACGACACGTTCCATCGCCATCTCAAAACTGGTGCAGTCGATGAGGTTGACGGCAAAATCGGGGTCGGTCATAAACGCGCCCTGGGCAAAATGCGTGTGCGAGTCGATCAGGCCGGGCATGACGAGCTGGTCGCCAAAGTCGCGCACCTCGGTATCGGGACCGATAAACGGTGCCAGGTGAGCATCGTCACCGCAGGCAACGATTCTTTCACCGCGCACGGCAACGCCGCCCTTAAACGGCTCGAGCCCATCGCCGGTAAAGACGGCGTTGCTCTTGATAACTACATCAGCCTTGTCCATGTGAGCCTCCTCAGGCATCTTTGGTTGCAACGCGGACGCACCGCCCGCGTGGGCACTCGGTTGGGAGCGTAGCGCTCCCGCATCGGCGCGTGCCTACAAGCCGTGCTCGGACGTCTGTCCCACGTCCGCGGCTTCGCGCTACACCCATTGATACACAGGGGCAAATCCGTGCCAAGGCCAGGGATCGCAAACGGTCAGTTTAAGCAGGTTTACACGCTTTACCTGCAGGTTTATTGTCTGAGATTATTACCGCGTCATTACGCCCAACGGCGTGCCCGCCCACACGGCAAGACCCGCATGCAAGGAAGAATAGGACTAGGAACGCCAAAAGGCATCTATGAGGTCATCTCGGTTGGAGACACCGCTTTTAACGTAGATGCGATGCAAGTGCGCCTTGACAGTGCCAGGGCTGATGACCAACTCGCTGGCGATGTTTTGGGCGTCGTTGCCCTTCAGCACCAGCGTGAGCACCTCCTGCTCGCGCCGCGACAGCTTATGGGCATCGGCATAGATCACAACGCGTGATGCTAGATCGTCCCCAGAGCGTGCGCTCTCGGCCGCTACGTCCTCATCGGCACGCGGATGACGGGCATACACGCGCAGGATATGGCTAAACTGGCAAAAGAGTTGGACCGCGCATGCCACGAGCAGCACGTTTTCGGAGATATTGCGCTCGGACAGATACCACAAAAAGAGGCTGATGACGGGGTTTTGAGAGTCGGGGCGGCAGAGCAAAATCATGTAGGTGTCCTCGGCGATTACGCAAAACGCAAGAACGAGTGCCACCTTCCAAAAGAGCTTTGAGCGGTCGAGGTCGAGTTTCTCAACACGCGTGGCCCTGTGCCGGTAATGCCAGGCGGCATAGGCAAGACATCCTACATTGCCCAGGTCACGCGTGAGCCAAAAGAGATACTGCTGCATCTCTCCGGCAGCACCGCTGCGAGGCACCAGCACCAATTGCAAGATTGAAAACGGCACGATAGCAAGTCCGAGCATGCGCGACGTCGGCCTTTTGCGCAAGCGCGCAAACATCCACAGTACCACGCAGGCATAGATGGCAATACCGAGCACGCAGCGCAGCAAGGGGTGCTGCAACGGCTCGCTAAAGGTAACAGCGTAGTCGTATTTGAGCCGATTGTACTCGTCAAAAAAAATGACCGACATATCGAGCATGTAGAGCAAAAAGCCCGCCGCGGCCACCAGGCTGTCGCGACGGCGCGTCATGAGCCAAACCACCAATGCCACGGCACTGGTCACCAGAGCCACACCCATGATAATCGTGGTGTAGATATAGAACGCGAAACTCATGCCCGCCTCCCCTGTCTAGATGCCGTGAGGATGTTGACAGATTCTTTGCCGCAAGATTAGACTCACCGATTAAACGTACTGTATCGTTTAGATAAACAAGCCGTGTCTCACCGATGAAAGGAGATGCCATGGCGCCTATCGCACCGCTCAAAATACTCGTTGCCCCTGCCGCCAAGGCCATCGTCCACCTGTGCGACTCACTTACCTACGATGACGTCCCCTGTGTCGTCGAAGAGCGTTCGGACAGCTGCCCCTATCTGGGCCACGTCCCCTTCTTTGCGCCTAAGCTCGTTTCCGATCCCGAGCACCGCGAACAGTAATCCAAGATGCACCAAGCGCTGCGCAACTCGCGGCGCTTACTGTTTTGGTGCAAAGTAACCTGACCCCCGTGCACCAACGCCGGGATTGTCGACGCTTCGGCCGCGGCGCGATATGAGGCGCGAAACCTCGCCCAATAACAGGCCAATCACTACGCCCGCGAGAATCGGCAACTTTGCCATCTCGGCAGGTGAGCTGTTGAGCGGCACAATCGTAGCAACAATCGAAAGCACGAGCTCCACCACGGGAATCGCAAGCGCCACCGCGAGCACCTTGCCCTCGAAAGGCGCACGGAACACACGCGAGCGATTATCGTGCTTGCGCAGACGCCAAAACGCTGGGAACATGGGGATATAGCTCATGAGCAGAAAGACGACGTTCATCGAGAAGAAGACCCAAAAGACGTCGGAACCCTCACCCAGCGGAATCTGGAGCAGCAGCACCAGACTGGCAAAACAGCCGTTAATGAGCGCCGAGCCGTTGGGCATGCCGGTCTTTTTGGACACCAACGCAAAGGGACGCGGCATGTTGCCATGGCGCGCGGCATAGCTCGCTACGTTGTTGACGCCAAAGCTCCAGCAGATCATATTGGCGAACAGCGTCACCAAAAAGGCCACGCCCACGACCATCATCAGCGGGTGGGTGCGCCCCACCATAGCAGCGACTGCGTCCACAATGCCCGAATCGAGTGAAAGCTGCTCGGTGGGAACCGCGGCTCCAATGCCAATGCCACAGATGATGTAGATCGCCGCAATGGCCACGCCACCGGCAATAACCGCCTTGGGGATATCACGCGACGGGTTCTTCATCGTGCTGGCAAAGGTCGCGACCACTTCGAAGCCCATAAAGTTGAACAGGATAATCGATAGGTACGTCAACGAATTGGTGTCGCCCAGATCTGGAATGAAGGTCTTAAACGACATGTCGTTGGCAAAGCCGTTATTGCAGGCAAACCAAATGCCGACGATTCCCACCACAGCGGTAATGAGCACCTTGATGACGGCGCCGCCGTCCATGACCCAATCTGCCTCGGCCACCGGCTGCATTGCCATGACCGTGACGCCCCACACAAAGGCAATCTCGATGGCGATTCGGATCCCGAGTGAAAACTCGATACCCCACACCGCATTAATGACACTGGGGAACATGCAGGCGATACTTGCCACCCACAGCGGAAAGTTAACCCAGTAGCACCAAGAGCAACGGGCGCCCCAACGGTCGCCCAGGCCCAAGCGAACCCAATCGTACAGGCCGCCCTCGGAATCAAACGCCGTACCCAGCTCGGCCACCACCAGACCATAGGGAAGCAAAAACGTAATGATAAGGAAGATCCACCAGAAGAACTGCACGTTACCCATGGCAGATGCCGGAGCCGCCGCCTCGATGGTAAACACGACGCAGATAACCGAAAGGATAACCTCGATCAGGGAGAACTTCTTACCTGCCACGGCACGCTCCCCTCACAGCAAAAAGGATGGCATCTGTACCGAAGGCGCAGCCCATGGTAGGGTTGCAGGCCGCGTCACCGGTACAGGTGCCATCCCAAAGAGAAGAGAGGGTGCAATTGTTGGACCAACGCTCGCGGAACAGGCGCGTGTAGATAACGATACGCTGGTACATAGATACTCCGATCAAACCGGTCGCGCTCGCAACCGGAAACTATCAGCAATTGAATACGCGTCTGACCTGGGAAATTCAAGCGAACAATTGGCCTAACCCGCAATAAATCCCAGATCAGACGCGTACTCAATCAAAGAGGCGGGCACTCCGAAGTGGAGGCAACGGAGTGCCCAAAGAAAAACCCAGCCGACCAAGACATCAAGTGACCAGACCATCAATGCCCCGAGATGGTCACGGTGCGATTCACCGACTGTCCGATTGATCGGCTGGGTTTCCGAGGTGCGGCAGATTGCCTTGAAAGAGGAGGGCATAGACCTTAAGGGTCATGCCCGACGATTGAAGGGCAAGGTGCCGTGCCTCGGGAAGACAGACGTTTACTCGGCGTGCTCAGGTGCGCCAGATTGGCGCGAACGAGGAGCGTAGCGTACTGACGCTACGTAAGCGACGAGTGAACGCCAAGTGGCGTGCCTGAGTTACGCCGAGGGCTCCTGCTGCGTAATGCAGTGGATGTTGCCGCCGCCGAAGACGACCTGCTCGGACTGGACGCCGACGCACTTGTAGACGCCCTCGCCCCAGACCTCGTCGTAGATCTTCTGGAGCGTGTCGACGGCCAGCTGGTCGTTCTCGTCGCCGTACTGCGGGACGATAACACCGTGGTTGGTGACCAGGTAGTTCATGTAAGAGGCGATCAGCGGCTCGTCGGGGACGCGCGGCTCGGCGTTCTCGTCGGCGTCGATGGTGTCGCAGGAAGCCTGGTCCATGAACAGCGGGTTCACGGGCATGCAGAGCTTGTAGACCTTCATCTTGCGGCCCTTAGCGTCAACGGCGTTGGAGAGGGTCTCGTAGGCAGCGTGGCACTGCTCGTAGAACGGATACTCGGGATCGTCGGTCCAGATGCAGGCCATGACGCCCGGAGCGATGAACGTGGCGACGTCATCGATGTGGCCGTTGGTCTCCTCGGGGTCGATGCCCTCCTTGACCCAGATGACCTTCTCGACACCCAGGTAATCCTTGAGGTGCTCGTCCATATAGGCGCGAAGCTCCTCGCTCCAGGGCTCAAACTTCTTGTGGAACTTGGGCCAGATGGACTCGGGATCCTCTTCCTCCTCCAGAACCGCAGAGCAGGTGCGGCCCGGGGAAAGCAGGCACTGGTCGGTCACGACAAGGGTGCCCTCGCCGTCGACGGTGATGGAGCCGCCCTCGAGGATCATGTCATCGGGACGATAGCGACGGCAGCCGGAGAGCTCAGCCATCTTAAGGGCGATCTGCTCGTCCTTGTCCCACGGGAAATAGAGGCCATCCACAAGGCCACCGTAAGCGTTGAAGTGCCAGTGGTTGGCGCGCTTCTCGCCCTTGCCGTTGATGACGTAGGTGGCGGCGGTGTCGCGGAACCAGGCGTCGTCGGTGGTCATCTCGATGACGGTGACGTTCTCGTCCTCCTCGAAGACGGCCTTGCAGTTGGCATAGTCGACCTGGTTGGCGCACATGGTAACCGGGGTGAACTCGGCGATGGCGCGGGCGATGGCGGCATACTGCTTCTGAGCCGGCTTGGCGCCGTGGGCCCAGGTGTCGGTGCGGTGGGGCCAACCCATCCACACGCGATCCTGCGGGGCGAACTCAGCGGGCATAAAGAAGCCGTCGGCCTTGGGGGTGGACTCGGACTCGGTGATCGTACGCATAAGATTTCCTCCAAATCGAACGATCGCTTGCCGCGGGCGGGTTGCCCGCAGCCTAAAACCAAGAGATGGTAGGCGCCCGTTCCTCGGCAAAGGTCGGGGCGCCCGACGCCGGTTTTCACGGAATCGCACCGGCAAGCGACGACGTAACCAAGTGCGCGGAGACAAAACGCACGAAGGATACGGAAGAGAGATTGGGGTGGGCGGTGGTTACCGGAGCTATCGCTCACACCCACCCCGGGGAATGGTTAGCAAACCTGTCGCTTGGGCACGTCTCCGAAGAGGCTAGAGTGCCCGGAGTCGGGAGCGACAAGCCCGACGAAGCGCACGTTGGTACGCGAGGAGGGTTGGAGCCCCAGAACCGGGTGCTCTAGTTCTCCTCGGCCTCGGCGGCCTCCTCAGCGAGACGCTGAGCTGCCAGCTCGGGAGTGAGGCCCTTGTACTCGGTCTCGCGGCCCTTGGCGCTGACGACGCGGACAACCTCGCCGATGAGCAGAAGCACGATGAAGATAACGATCATCGGGAGCTTGTCGCCAATCTCGGCGGCGGAGAGCGGCACCAGCGTTGCAACGATGGCCAGGATCAGCTCGATGCAAGGGATGGCCAGCATGACCTTCATCATGGCGCCCTTAAACGGGAACGTGAAGATACGCTCGCGGTTGGGGTCGTTCTTGCGAAGGTTGAGGAACGCCGGGAACATCGGGATGTAGGTCAGCAGCAGGAAGACGACGGAGGTGCCGAAGAGCATCCAGAAGACACCGTTGGAGATGGCGTCGATGGGTACGAGCTGCAGGCACAGCACCAGGGAGGCAACGATGGCGTTGACCAGGTTGGCGCCGTTGGGCATGTCGTCATCCGAGATCATCGAGGCGAAGACCTTGGGCATGTTGCCGTGCTCGGCAGCGTAGCGGGCGACGGAGTTGACGCCGAAGGACCAGGCGGCCATGTTGGCGAACAGGGTGATCAGGAAGGCGATGCAGATGACCTTGAAGATCATGGAGTCGCCCACCATGGTCTGGACTGCGACAATCATGCCATAGTCGGGGTCGATGGAATCGGCCGGCACAGCAGCACCGATGCCAAAGCCAGCGAACAGGTAGATCACGGCGATGGACAGGCCACCGACGATGATAGCCTTGGGGATATCGCGAGCGGGATCGGCCATGTCGTCGGTCATGGTGCAGATGACCTCGAAGCCCATGAAGTTAAAGATGATGATCGACAGGTAGCCGAGAGCGTTGGTGTTGGTGAGCTCGGGCAGGAAGGTGGCAGCGGACATGTCGTTCGCAAAACCGTTCTCCATGGCATACCAAATGCCCAAAGCGCCAACGATAACGGCGACGGCGACCTTGATGATGGCGCCACCGTTAAGGACCCACTCGGAGTCGGCCGCCTTGGAGCGGCCCATGAGGTAGACGATCCACACAAAGGCAAGATCGATACCCATCTTGGCGATCAAGTTGAACTCGACGCCAAAGACCATGCCCAAAATGTCGGGGAACATGGTAGCCAGCGAGGCGATCCACAGCGGGTAGTTGACCCAGTAGTAGTACGAGATGCGGGCGCCCCATTTGTCGCCCAGGCCATCGCGTACCCAGTCGTAAATGCCGCCCTCGCCGTCATAGGTGGTACCGAGCTCGGCGACAACCATGCCGTAGGGAAGCAGGAAGGTCAGGATCAGGAAGATCCACCAGAAGAACTGCTGGTTGCCAATGGCAGCAGCAGGAGCGGCGGCCTCGCAAACGAAGACGACGCAGATGATGGTCGAAATGACCGTCAAGAAGGAAAGCTTTTTCTTTCCGTCGCTCATGATGAGCTCCTTCGCTCAGTCTTGGACAGATCCGAGGCCCAAGGTACTAAGGCAATTGCCTGAGCCTCGGTGAGCGGGCGACAGGAGACGAGCATCCGCCGCCCGCAAACGTGCGTTTAGCAGGCTTAAGGCTTAGAGCTGCTCGAGAGCCTCGAGAGCGGCGTGAAGCTCGGCCTTGGCGGAGTACTCGACACCCTCGTCGTTGAGCGGGGTGCGCTTGCCCAGGGCAGCGAGGAGAGCACGGATGGAGTGCTTGCGGTTCTCGGCCTCGACCCAGCACAGGGAGCGCTCGGGATCGTCCATAACCTCGTCGACGACTTCCTCGTTGCGAGTGGCCGGCAGGCAGTGCATGAACTTGGAGTTGGGGCCGGCGAAGTTCATCATGTCCATGGTGACCTGATACTTGGGGTAGAACACGTCCATGTAGTTCTCGCCCGAGACCTCCTCGTCGTACAGGCCATACCACACGTCGGTGTAGATGAAGTCGGCGCCCTTGATGCACTCGATGTCGTCGGAGATGACGACGGAGCCGCCGGAGACCTTGCAGTTCTCCTCGGCGATGGCCATCATCTGCCTGCCGAACTCGGCGCGCTCCTCAACGGTGCCAACGTGCAGGCCGCCGTCGGGGATCTGGTGGCCCTTGGGTCCAAACTGGACAAACTTCATGCCGACCTTGGAGGCGATGAACATGAGGGAGACGCAGACCTGGGTGGCGTCGCCGATGAAGGCCAGGGTGCAGTCCTCGATCTTCTTGCCCTCGGGGAGGTTCTCGAGCATGGTCATGAGGTCGCCCATCTCCTGCGTGGGATGGTTGAACTCGGACATGCCGTTGATGACGGGCACAGCGGAGCCCTCGGCGAGGCCGACGACGTCCTTGTGACGGTCAACGCGAGCCATCATGATGTCGAGCAGCGAGCCCATAACGCGAGCGGTGTCGCCCAGGGACTCGTGACCGCCGAGCTGGATGGTGCCAGGGCCATAGAACTGAGCATGGCCGCCGAGGTCGGTCATAGCGGTCTCGAAGGAAAGACGAGTGCGGGTGGAGACCTGCTGGAAGATCATGCCAAGGCTCTGGTTGCGGAGCAGGTGCGGATAATAACCGTCAACCTTGATGGCCTTCTTCATTGCCAGGCCAAGATCCTCGATAGCCAGGATCTGCTCTTTGGTGAAGTCGTTGGTGTCGATGAAATCCTTAGGCAGCGCCATGTCGATTCCTTTCCGCCGGTCGTGCCGACTATTGCTATGAGGCGCTCGAACATCACGCCTCGTGTTGACAAGACCATCATTCACCCGTATGCAATTTTTACCTAGTTTATTCGGGATTAAAGACCGTTCACGGAGTTACACCCCCTCTAAACCAATATAAACCCGCAGGTAGCCAGCTTGCAGGGGGTTTACTATCTAGAACCGCGAACGGTATACGACTATGCTGTATCTCGGCGCCTAATCCGCAATGGAACGAAGGGTTGAGACGTCTATATCCCACAAGGTATACAGGGCTCGGCCATAGATGAAATGAGATGGGACGGTGGCAGATGAACACCCTGATGTTCTTCTATACCCTAGCGATACTCGTGATCTGTATTGTGACGGCAGTGCTTTCGCTTGCCGCCTATGCCTCGTCTCGTCGACGCTTCTTTATCTATGGCAGCGGCGTTTTTATTTGCTATGCCATCGAGATGACCGAGATCTTCTTTTTTGAATACACGTTGCAAAACCAGAGTTTTCCAGCCAGCGACTATTACTCAATTACCATGCCTGTGTTGCGGACCCTTGTGGCGACCGCTTCACAAGCTTTTATCTGGCTCATTGCCATGGACTTGCTCGACAAACATTCAAAAAAGCAGTTTGTTATTCCCGTCGCAACGTTCTTCCTGAGCGAGCTGCTGATCATTGTCGCTGTCCCCTACGGCCCCATACATCAATGGCTCTACTACACGATGCGTCAGGTATTCCTTGTATTTGTGGGACTGTATATCTTTTGGACGGCGCATAAAAGCACGCAGGTCGAGCTTAAGGCGCGCGTCAACAATCAACGAAAGCACCTCATTATCGGCGCCATTCTGGTCGGGTGCATCGTTGCCGAGGATTTCTACAACATCCTTGTTGTTCCCATGAGCCTGGCACCCTCTTGGCTGCAGCTGTACCTGTCCGAGCGCAACTTTAGCGAGAACATCTTTGCGTGCTACTTTGCGATTCTGCTGATCATCTATGCCTATCACGTGCTTTCGATTCGCATGCAGGAGGCGCCCGAGGAAAAGAACGTCAGCGATCTTGATCGACACATCGAAGAGCAGATGCCCTTCTATCGCAACGCCTACAAGCTCTCCAACCGCGAAACCGAAGTCATGCGTCTGGTTGTGTTGGGCAAATCGAACCAAGAGATCGCTGACGAGCTCTTCCTTGCCGTGGGTACCGTCAAGACCCACATCCACAACATCCTGGTCAAAACCGAGCAGCAAAACCGTACGACCCTGATCCTCCACTTTTGGAAACGATAACCTACCAAAAAGGGACAGGTTTATTTTGGCAGGTTTTATCTGGGCAAATGCCAAAACCGCCGCGAGGGAGCTACTTTCCCTCGCGGCGGTTTTCTAGCAGTAAAACCAAGTGAGTAGGCTTTTGGCGGGATGCCGAGCACGCCCCAAAACGCCACAGCCCTGACCTGCGGTTTTGTTGAGCGTTTGTCGCAATGTGCTCGGCAGATCCAAAAAAGTCTACTCACTTAGTTTTGAGATGCATCAGGCGGGCAAAAAACCGCCGCGAAGGGGGCCCGGCTTCCTTCGCGGCGTTTGTTCGCTGTGGTTATGCGGCGGTTTTGCCCGCTCGCTACTCGCTGTAGCGGGTGGCGATGGCGGCTCGCACCATGCCGGTACTCATGAGGTACGTTACCAGGAAGTAGCCGCCGTAGGCTGCCAAGAAAATCGCACAGGTAAGGCCCACCGTGCCGCCGATGCTCATGTTGCCAAACGTGCTCACCAGCTCGATGATCACCTTGAGTGCCACAAAGGAGTGCGCCAGACCCACTGCCAGCGGGAACAGGAAGAACACCGCTTGCTGCGCCATCACCGAATGGCGAATCTGGCGGTCGTCACAGCCGATCTGCGCCAGCACGCGATAGCTGCGGCTTCCGTCGGCCACATTGGAGAGCTGCTGGATCGACAGAATTGCCGCACATGCAACGACCAGTACAAAGCCAATATAGATGGCTAGATAGCTAATCATGCCGTTCATCTGCGCCGCCTGCGTATAGATCTCGGAGCGTGTCATGAAGATTCCCCACGACCCCGGCTCCTTGCCGTCAACGAGCAGATTGTCGAGCATGGTGTATTTAATGCTCTCGTCTGCCTTGGTCACATCCATCCCCTGCTTGTAGTTAACGAGCAGATTACTGGAATACGGCTGCAGGTTAAGCTGGGACAGCAGCTCGTCGGCTACGACCACGGTACCGGGATTGCTGCCGAGTGCCGAGTTGGCGATGGCAGCCGTGTCCTCGTCCGACTTATCGGTTGCGGGCTTGAGCGTATGTCCGCCCAAGGTGAGGGTATGGCCGCCGGCCATATATTTGGTGTACAGATCGCCCAGCTCACCGCCCATATCACACGTAAGCAAGTACTGGTCGCGGCCAATGTTCACCGGCTCCTCGCCCATCATCTGGCGCAGCTTGTTGTACTGGCTTGCCGGCGTCACAAACAGGCCCATATCATCGGCATTGCCACCCTCGAGCGCCTTGGGGAGCTTTACTCCCATGGCCTTGCACATCTCGCCTGCAGCTACCGAAGGATTGGAGCCGCCAAGCGGGTAGCTCAGATACGAGTCGATCTGCACATGCTCACCGGCAACATCGGCGATATTGACCTTCTTTCCGGTCTCGTCGTTGTTGTCCGCCGACTTGCCCTTACTACTTTCTGTAACGTTATCGGGATCGATACGATCGCCGTGCCATGCGGGGTACAAATCGACCGTTGCATCTGCCAGCACCATGCGATCGGCCTCGGACGGATTGACATACTCCTTGTAGTAGTCGAGCCTATCGGGCGTGTAATAGACATACGTCTGCGACATATCGGCCGGCGTATAGCGCTCCAAATTCTCGTTCATCACGTTGGCAATCGACATACCGCAGGTCACCGAGGTAATGGCCAAAAACAGAATCATCGCGATGACGCCCATCGAAAAGCACACCGTGTTGACCTTGGCCGCAAGCTGGCGCACAGTAAACATGTTGAGGCCGCGCCAATACACGCCGCGCAGGCTCTGCAGCAGCTTGATGAGCATGCCCGAGAGTCCCCAGAACAGGGCAAAGGTGCCCACCGTAACCATAGCGGTCGTAATGCCGAACTGGCTCATGGCCCCGTCCAGCTTGTCGCCCGTCTCGGTTAGCGGGAACCCATCGCGCAGCAGACGGTAATAGGCCACGCCCACAAGTAGCACGCCCACGGTAAAGATGGCAATCGCAATCCAGGGATTGCGTGTCTTGATGCTCTCGTTGCGGCGCTCGGCACCCATAAGCTCGATGAGTTTGGTACGACGCACGGCGCGCAGGTTCAGCAGTAGCGTGAGCACAAACATTACGAGCATGCAGGCAAGTGTCAGGTTGAACGCATGCACCGAGAAAAAGAAGTGAAAATCGGCAATCTGCGTCTTAAAGAGCGAGGCCGTAAAGAACGTCATGAGCTGGGAGAGCCCCACGCACAGCACAATGCCGGCGACAAAAGCGCCGACCGAAACGATCACGGTCTCGAGCGCCATAATCGTGGCGACGCGCCCGCGCCCCATGCCAAGCACCTGGTACAGGCCAAACTCCTTTTTGCGGCGTTTCATGATGAAGTTGTTGGCATACACCATCAAAAAGGCCATGACGCCGGCCAAAAAGTACGTAAGGTAACCGAGCATGGTGCCCATGAGCTCGGACAGTCCCTCTTCCTCGATGCCGGCAATGTCGACCTGCATCGAGACGGTGTTGAAAGCATAGAAGACCGTGACGCCTAGGGTGAGCGTCAGCAAGTAGACGAGGTAATCGCGGCCGGCGCGGCGGACGTTGCCCCAAGCGAGTTTACAGAGCATCGGAGCCCTCACCGCCCATCATGGCAACGACCTCCATAATGCGGTCGAAGAACTCTCGGCGGTCGGTATCGCCGCGGCGCAGCTCGGTGAAGATCTTGCCGTCGCGAATAAACAGCACACGGCTCGTGTAGCTGGCGGCAAAGCTGTCGTGCGTGACCATGAGTACCGTGGCGCGCAGGCGGCGATTCAGGGCCTCCAGGCTCTCGAGCAGCAGACGAGCGCTTTTGGAGTCGAGGGCGCCGGTGGGCTCGTCGGCCATAATCATAGTGGGGTCGGTGACGAGCGCGCGAGCCGCGGCAACGCGCTGCTGCTGACCACCGGACATCTGGTAGGGATACTTGTCGAGCACCTGGCTGATGGACAGGCGCGCTGCCACATCCTGCACGCGGGTCGAAATCTCTGCCGAGTTTGCGCGGGCGATGGTGAGCGGCAGGGCGATGTTCTCGCGTGCCGTGAGCGTATCGAGCAGGTTGGAATCCTGGAAGATAAAGCCCAGCTCCTCGCGGCGGAACTGCGAGAGCTTGGCCTGCTTCATGCGCGTCACATCCTGGCCGTTGATGTGGATGGCGCCACTCGTGGCGGCATCGATGGTCGACACGCAGTTGAGCAACGTCGACTTGCCCGAGCCCGAGGCTCCCATGATGCCGACGAATTCGCCGCGGTTGACGGTAAAGTTGACGTCGTTGAGCGCGCGGGTCACGTTGCCCAGTGCTCCATATACCTTTTCGAGATGCGCGACCTCCAGTACCGGGGTCGCCGTTTGCGTGGTTTGCATACCGAGTCCTTTCTTGCGATTAGTCTACGGCATCTATAGTCGCAAGGAGCCGAGTCGGCTACCATCGATATGGCTTACGCTTGCCTTACCGTTGCGTAAGGTAAGCGTAGTCTGCCATGTGTTGATGTTGAGAGAGGACTCCTGTTGAAGACTGTTCATGTTGCCGCTGGGATCATTCGCAAGGAAGGATCCGACGAGCTGCTGGCCGTGCAGCGCGGCTACGGCGACATGCAGGGACTTTGGGAGTTCCCGGGTGGTAAGCTCATGCGCGGCGAGACACCTGAAGACGCCGTGCGCCGCGAGCTTATGGAAGAGCTACAGGTAAAAGTCACCAACCTGCGTGACTTCTACACCGTTGAGTATGACTACCCAGATTTTCATCTCTCCATGGAGTGCTACTACTGCTCGCTCGCCGATGAATCCGATGAGCCTCAGAAGCGCGACCGCCAGCTTGATATCCGCTGGATTCCACGCACCTCGCTTGCCACGGTGGAATGGATGCCCGCCGACAAGGGGCTCATTGATGCTCTGATTGAGTTAAAGGAAGATCGGCTTGAGGCAAGCTCCGCCGATGACGCCGCGCCCAACACAACCGACAAACCCGCCACCAAACCCAAGCGCGCACCTAAACGCCGCAGCAAAAAGCGCCCCAAGCCCGGCCTGCTGGACGGCATCGATACCTCGGACCTCTCCGCTGACGAGCGCGAACTGGTCCGCCGGCGCGCCGCCATCAAAAAGTCCATGAAGGGCAACAAGCGCGCCAACACCAAGCCCGAGCTGCTCGTACGACAGCGCCTGCGGGCAGCAGGCCTTACGGGATACCGTCTGGAATGGAAGGTGCCCGGCAAGCCCGACATCGCCTTCCCTGGCCGCAAGATCGCCATCTTCGTCAACGGCTGCTTTTGGCACCGCTGCCCCAAGTGCAACCCCAGCCAACCCAAGCGCAACGTTGAGTTTTGGGAGGCAAAGTTCCGTCGCAACGTCGAGCGCGACCGTGCTGCCGTGGCAGCACTCACTCAAATGAGCTGGACGCCTATAACCATCTGGGAATGCGAACTCAAAAAGGACCGCATCGACGCCACCATGGAAAAGGTCATCGAGCAGGTGCGCGCCGCAGAGCCGCAACGCTAACAGCGAGCATTCACACGCTCCGCACGTCCGCGCCACATCCACGTCACAAACCTTAGAAAGCCCTTAAGCTCAAAACCTTTCAAGAGTGTCACTCGATACCTCTGACCTGCGGTTTCATAGTAACGCCAAACCTCATTAAGCCTTTCTTTAGCGCTTCTTTGCGACGGCCG
The DNA here is from genome assembly GCA_900553935.1 of uncultured Collinsella sp. Taxonomy (GTDB): domain Bacteria; phylum Actinomycetota; class Coriobacteriia; order Coriobacteriales; family Coriobacteriaceae; genus Collinsella. Next base: position 3,709 of record USFK01000006.1, on the reverse strand, counting down.
CGGCATAATACTGCCAACGCACGGGACCTAGCAGCAAACCCCGAGCGCATCCTTTTGGTGGATATCGAGGAGGCCGCAAAAGCATGCATTCTTCCAATGACGCAGCACAGCAGCCATCCCTAAAACATGCAAACCTTTTCTCCTTCCCCCCGACACAGAGAAACGGCCTCCTCGACTCCCCCACCACAAAAGCAAAACGCTCAACCGACCAGAACCTCAACTTGCGAGCATCGTTCGAAAAGCTCCAAGCATCCCTAGACAAGGCGTTCCCCGAACAGGCAAGAGCAATCTAAGCCCATCGCGCTTTATACTGATGCCATGCGAAACATGGATCACATAGAATTGCACCGCGGAGGACGCGAGGAAGCGTTTCCCGAGACCGCCGAAGACTGGCCCTATATTGCCGAACGCGCAGAATTCGCTCGCTATCCGGGCAATTCCGTCCCCTGGCACTGGCATTCCGAAGTTGAGCTTTTCTACATGGAGCAGGGAGCGATTGACTATCGAACGCACGCGGCTCATGAGCACGTACGCTTTGAGGAAGGGTCCGCCGGCTTTATCAACGGCGGCGTTTTGCACAGCACGCTGCAATCACCCAATTCGGCGCCAGCCATTCAAATGCTGCATATCTTTCAGCCGTCGATGCTCGGCGATCCCGCGGGACGTCTCCAAAAGCGCTACATCAACCCATTGCTTCAATGTCGAGGCGTCGATGTGCTCAAATGGTCGCCCACCAATCCCGACGATATGCCCTTTATCGATTTGCTGAAGAGCTCCTTTAGCCACGACCTTCAACGGCCGCAGAACGAGATGGCGCTTCGAAATAGTTTGTCAGAGCTCTGGATTCAGATTAACGCCAAGGCCGAACCGCTCTTTTCTTCCGACGGCGCCTCTTGGATGACCAGCCGCGACGTACAGTTCAAGGCAATCCTGGACTTTATCCGCGCAAACTATGCAGCCGCTATAGATGTGCCCCAGATGGCATCTGCAGCCGGCGTAAGCGAAAGAGAGTGTTACCGCATTATCGAAACTTGTGCAGGAACGACCCCGGCGGCATATCTACGCGCATACCGCATAAACCGTGCTTGCGAACTTTTGGCACACACCACGCGAACGGTACAGACAGTCGCGCGCCAATGCGGATTTATAACAGCAAGCCATCTTGGCCAGGTATTTAAAGAACAAATGGGGTGCACTCCTTCGAGCTATCGAGCAGCGAGGCAGAATCTCGATAGCACCAGGCAGAAATCCCGCTAACCCTTCTTCTGTCACTGCATCAAACTTGCAGGCAAACAACAGAGAGGAGCAATCATATGAAGCACTTTGACCATATCGTATTTGACGTTGATGGGACATTGGCAGATACAGAAGAAAGCGTTCTGTCATCGCTTGTCCAGATTGTCCAAGAAGAGACCAGCAAAACGCTTCCCCGACACGAGCTTGACTTTGCCCTCGGCATACCCGGCAAGGATGCCCTTGAGAAACTTGGGATCTACTCGCAGGCAACGTTGGATCGCTGGTGCCAAGTTGCCGCCAGCTTTAAAAGCACCATCAGCGTGTTTCCAGGTTTGCTTGAAGTCATCGCAACACTCGCCGATAGCGGCTGCAAACTTGGCATCGTCTCCTCACGTGCGCGCGACGAATACGCAAAAGAAATTGCACCGCTTGGTTTCGATAAGTATTTTGAGCACATCATCCTTGTCGAAGACACAACCGAACATAAACCCGCACCCGCACCCATGCTCGAATATCTCCGACGTGCGGGCGCGAATCCTGGCAACGTCGTCTACGTTGGCGACACCGTCTACGACGAACAATGCGCAACTTCAGCAGGGGTCAGTTTTGCCCGAGCAGCATGGGGATCACACCAAGATATCCCAAACGCCACCTACAACCTCAAAACCCCCAACGACCTACTAACCCTAACAACCAAATGACCCACGCGTCCCACCCTTTCAGCCCCAACACCACAAGGGCGATTGAGCAGGACGGTTTGGGCGGGTCCCCGTACTTAGTTTCCAAAATCATTCCGCAGCGCGAAGGCTTCTTATTATTTTCCGCCCAACGCCACAAGGGCGACGACCTCGAGTAGGTCAACCTGGGAGGGACGAGGGCTTAGTTCCCCAATCTTTCCGCAGGGGGCAAAAAGCCTCGCCGCACGAAGTGCGCAGCGAGGCTTTTTGCATGCCCGAGGACGATTGGGGAACTAAGCCCTCGTCCCTCCCCGGGATATGTAGCGAGTCGGAGTACCCTTGCTGTTACTCTGCTTTGCCCACAGAGTTGAGGTTGGTCATGCGGATCTTAACCAGCTCGGTGATCTCACGCATGCCCTCCTTGGCCGGCTTCTTAGGATCGAAGCAGGCGGGGTTCTCGGCCATGTAGGCCATGAAGCCCTTGGTGTAAGCCTGACGCAGCTCGGTGGCGTAGTTAACCTTGCAGATGCCGTTCTTCACAGCCTCGGCAACCTGCTCATCGGGCACACCGGAGGTACCGTGCAGAACCAGCGGCACGTCGACGGCGTCGCGAATGGCCTTGACCACGGACTGCTCGATGTGAGGATCGCTCGTGTACACGCCGTGGCTGGTGCCAACGCCAATGGCCAGCGAGGTGCAGCCGGTGCGCTCAACAAACTCCTTGGCCTCGGCAGGATCGGTGTAGGGGCTCTCGCCCTCAACCGCGGGACCGTCGTCCTCCTTGCCGCCAACCTTGCCGAGCTCGGCCTCGACGGGCACGCCCATGGCGCGGCCAGCGTCGGCGACGGACTTGGTCAGGGCAATGTTGTCCTCGAAGGACTCGTGCGAACCGTCGATCATGACGGAGGTGTAGCCCGTGCGGAAAGCCTGCATGCAGCGGTCATAGCCATCGCCGTGATCGAGGTGCAGGGCAACGGGCACGGAAGCGCGCTCGGCGGCAGCCTTGACCATGCCGTAGAAGTAGTCCAGACCAGCGGTCTTGATGGTGCCCGGGGTGGTCTGCATGATGACGGGGGACTTGGTCTCCTCGGCAGCGGCCAGAACGGCCATAACAAACTCGAGGTTCTCGACGTTGAACGCGCCGACGGCGTAGTGGCCGGCCTGAGCGTCCTTGAGCATCTTTTCGGTGGTAACAAGTGCCATGAGCGTTTGCTCCTCTCCCTCGCCCGCATCTGGACATCGGGCGTACGTGTCCGCAAGGCGTTTTACCTTGCGTTTTGCTGCGCTCATTGTATGAAATTCAGCGGGTATGCATGTGCGAGATATTGAGCCCATGCAGGTCAATACACTCGCTTTTGAAAAGTAAACGGAAGGAATTGGAGCCGAGCGGGCGTGTTCGATTTTGAATTTTGGGCGTTAAACGTCTTTCTTTTATAGAAAAGATAAGTAATCGAAAGGCGTTTACTTGCTCAAAAAGAAAATGAACGAAAATAGACTCAACACAATTCCTGCAAATTTAGGCTGAGGATGGAGCAGCTATGGCCCACGCAACAACCCGAGCTTTCGCCGATGAGCGACGCGCCGCCATCATGGAGATGCTTGAACATAACGCCTCTGTGCAGGTGGCAGAAATCGCCCAGACCTTTGGCGTATCCTCCGTCACCGCCCGCGCCGACCTGGACGCGCTCGCCGAGTCCGGCAAGTTGCGCCGCACGCACGGCGGCGCGGTCTCGCTCTCGCGCACCCTCACGGTGTCGATCCAGGACCTGCGCGTCAACGTGAACGTTGAGGCCAAA
>USFK01000005.1 GCA_900553935.1 uncultured Collinsella sp. | reverse complement strand
TCTTATAGACCGGGTTCAAGGAGGTCATAGGATCCTGGAAGATCATCGCGATATCGTTACCGCGAATGTGCTGCATCTCTTCCTCGGTCATCTCGAGGATAGAACGACCGCGATAGCGAACGTCGCCGCCCTCAATCTTTCCCGGAGGCATCGAGATAAGACCCATGATGGTCATGGCGGTCACGGACTTACCGGAGCCGGACTCACCGACGACACCGAGGGTCTCGCCACGATCGAGCGTGTAGGAGACACCGTCGACAGCGCGAACAACGCCATCTTCGGTGTGGAAATACATCTTAAGGTCATCGACCTCGAGCAGATGCTGGCCCTCGGGAACCGGCTGGTCCTTCAGGTCCACATAGTTCTTGTTCTTCTTCATCCTTATGCGTCCTTCATCTTGACGTCGAGGGCGTCGCGCAAACCGTCACCCAGCAGGGTGAAGGCGAGCACCGTCGAGAGAATTGCCAGACCGGGCATGATCATCATCCAGGGAGCAGTCAGAAGATACTGCTGACCGTCCTGAATCATGGAGCCCCACGAAGGCGTAGGCGGAATAACGCCCATGCCGAGGAAGGACAGAGCGGACTCGGTCAGAATAGCGCCGCCGATGTTCATGGTCGCGTAGACCACGATGGAAGCAACGGAGTTCGGGAAGATATGGCGCATAACGATACGGGCATCGGATGCACCCATGGCACGGGCGGCGTCAACATAGTCGTTCTCTTTGACCGTGAGGATCGCGGATCTAAAGACGCGCGCAATCGAAGGCCAGCCGAGAATACCGATGGCGATAAAGACGTTCTGAAGGCCACGGCCGATAACGGCGATCATGGCGACGACGAACAGCACGTACGGGAACGCCAGGAAGATGTCCGCGCAGCGCATGATAATCGTATCCCAGATGCCGCCATAGAAACCGGCAAGGGCGCCCATGACCAGACCGATTACCGTGGAGATGGCGGTGGCCATAATACCGACGGAAAGCGAAACGCGTGCACCGTAGATAACACGGACGAGAATGTCACGACCAAGAGAGTCGGTGCCAAACGGGTGCTCGGCACACGGAGCCAGCAGCGAAGTCTCGGCCATGGTGGTCGAGTCAGAAGCCGTAGGAGAGCCGAGCCAGGGCTTAGCCCACAGATCGGCGGTCAGGGCGACCACAACAACGATGATGATCCAGCAGACACCGATAACGGCGAGCTTGTTCTTACGAAGACGCTTAAAAGCGTCGCCCCACAGCGTGCGGGACTTGGCGGGAGCAGATGCGGCCTTGGTGGCGGTAGCCTGCTCCTGAGACTGAGAATCAGTTTCCTGCATGAGACGTACCTCCCTTAGGCCTTATCCGACGGACCGCCAAGGCGGATGCGCGGGTCGAGGAATGCATAGCTAATGTCGACGAGCAGGTTGATCACCATAACGACGACAACAATGAGCGTAACGCCGCCCATAACGATGGGCCAGTCGCGCATGCTAATGGCGCGGTAGACCTCGAAGCCGATGCCGGGCCAGTTAAAGACCGTCTCGGTCAGGATGGCGCCCGAAAGCATGCCGCCGAAGTCGACACCAATATAGGTAACGACGGGGATGAGTGCATTCTTAAGCGCATGCTTGATAATGATCGCGCGATTGGAGAGACCCTTGGCCTTTGCCGTACGGATGTAATCCTGGTTCATGACGTCAAGCAGCTGCGAGCGCATAATGCGGGCGGCATAAGCGGTCGAAACCGAAGCCAGCGTAATGGTCGGAAGCACATAGTGCATCCAATCCTGATACTGAGAGCTGGAACCGCCGGCACCCGAGATCGGCATGGAGAATGCACCGCCCGTGGCGTCCTTGAGAATGACGCCAAAGAACAGCTGCAGCAGCATACCGAGCCAGAAAGCAGGGACGGCAACGAGGATCGACGTGGTCAGCGTTACCAAAATATCCCAGAAGGAGTAACGCTTGACCGCCGAAATAATACCCGCACCGATACCCATGATTGCCTCGAGCACGATAGCGCACGCGGCAAGTTTGACCGTATACGGATACTTCTGGGCAAAGATATCCGTAACCGGCAGCTTGCGCTGGTACGAATTGCCCAGATCGCCATGAAGCAGACCGTTCATGTAATACAAATAACGGTCCACGAGCGACGTTTGAACGGGATCGCCGTTCTCGTCAAGGATCGCGTTGCCGTCCTCGTCCGCCTGGACCAGGTGATAGCGCACGCGAAGCTGAAGCTCCACCTCGGGGGACAGAGCCTTGTCTCCACCGATCAGCTTGATCGGGTCTCCCGGCACGATATTCTGGAGGGCGAACAGAATCAGCGTAACGCCCAAAAATACCGGGATGAACTGAAGCACACGTTTAACGATGTACTTACCCATACCACTCCCCTATCTAGGGATTAACCTAAATGGGATGCCGATCGCCAGACCGGCATCCCAAAATTACCATCAGCCAGTTTACCCCAGGTTAGGGGGAACTGTATGTTTCCCATGAGGTCTACGTAAATACTTGACCCTCACGGAAGCTGCAAACTCTTAAGCGAGCTCAGCGGTACTCAGATCGGCGTGCTTCTGCGGATCGACATAGAGGTGCTTGACACGGTCGGAGCCAGCGATGGTGTGCGTGTAGAACATCACCGGGATAACCGGGCAGTCGGCAGCGACCATAGCGTCGGCCTCCCGCATCTTGGCGATGCGCTCGTCGTCGTCAACCGTGGTGCGGGCCTCGTCGACCTTGGCATCGAACTCGGGGTTGCTGTAACCGGAGCGGTTGTCGCCACCGAGGGAGTCGGAGTGGAACAGCGGGTACAGGAAGTTGTCCATGATCGGGTAATCGGCGATCCAGCCCAGACGGCCGAACTGATAGTTGAAGTTCTGATACTGCTCGAGCAGGGCAGACCACTCGGGAGTATCGGAGACCGCGGTGACGCCCACCTTGGCGAGGTCGCCGATGATGGACTCCATGATCTCCTTGTGGCCACCGTCCTGGTTGTAGGACAGGGTCACATTGATGCCACGATCGCCGTTAGCGCCAGCGGGAGCGACCTTGTCGAGGTACTCGTTAGCCTTGTCGACGTCGTAGGCGCAGAACTCCCATGCGCCCTCCTTGTAGCCGGCGATTCCCGGAGGAACAATACCGTCGGCGGGGGTACGGGTACCCTTGAAGATGGTCTTGCAGATGGCCTCACGGTTGATGGCCAGGGAGATGCCCTTGCGCAGGTCGGCGTTATTGAACGGCTCGGCCGTGGTGTTGCAGGTCAGATAGTACGTGGAAGGCTCGGCACCGAGCAGCATATGCTCGCCGTCACCCATGGTGTAGCCGTCCTTGGACTCGCCACGGTCCTTCTTTGCGGCGTCGATCTGAGCAACGGGAACGTCGCAGACATCGAGGTTGCCGGCCTGGAACTCCTTGTAAGCGGTCTCCATGTCCTTGATGACCTGGAAGTGGATGGCGTCGATCTTGGCCTTGTCGCCATAGTAATCATCGAACTTCTTGAGGTTGATCTCCTGGCCATCCTCCCACTTACCGTCCATCATAAACGGGCCGTTACCGACCGGGGCAAGGTAGAAGCTCTTGACATCGGACTCGGCGCACTCGGGAACCGGGGACAGAGCCGGGTGAGAGGCGACGAAGGGGAAGTCGGCGTAAGCGGAAGACAGCTTGACGACGAGGGTCTCATCGTCGGGGCAAGTAACACCGCTGAGCTCGGTAGCGTTGCCGGCAAGCAGATCGTCATAGCCCTCGACCATGGAGAGGTGATAGGAAACCTCGGAAGGACCATACTCGGTGGCGATGGCCGACTTGGTGTTGACTAGACGCTCCCAACCGAGCTTGAAGGACTTGGAGGTAACGTCGTCACCGTTGTGGAACTTAGCCTTCTTGATCTTGAAGGTGAACTCGGTGGCGTCGTCGTTAGCCTCAAAGGACTCGCAAGCCAGCGGAACGATCTCGCCCTTCTCGGGGTCGTACTCCGTCAGAGCGTCGAAGAGCTGGTACTCGACCTGAGTGCCCTGATCCTCCTGGACGTTGTAGGGGTCGATGCAGACCGGGTTGTTGATGTAGAAGTTCAGCGTCGAACCGGAGTCAGATCCGGAAGCGTCGCCGCCCTTCTTGCCGCACGCGGCAAGAAAAGCCATGGAGCTCGCAGCGAGGGTGCCGCCAACAAAGGCGCGACGACCCATAACGGGCTGGTGGAACATAGAATCAGCCATGCCATCCTCCTTATGAGATAGGACAAAGTGAATTCGATCGGGCAACGTCGAGACAGCCCAATCGAACCATTCAAACGCGGTCCGCCGTTATGGCTGGTTATGCAATGCGGGCCAACGTTTTGCAATACAGTAGCGCATTTTATGCACAATTTGGCGCTGATTCCGGTTAACGGTCGAGAATTTCTTTAGTTAGGCGAAGTATGTGGGGAAATTTTGACTCTATTACAAGTCTGTAAACAAAAAGGGCCCCGCATATGCGGGACCCTTTACAAACGTATATACGCCGATGCTTAGTAGCCGACGATGCCCTGCGGGAAGAAGAACATGCACAGAACGACACACACAGCAAAAACGACGGCCATAATTACCGTCAGTCGATCGAGGTTCTGCTCCATAACGCCCGTGGCAGAGCTGGAGTTATACAGCGAGCTAGCGATCATATCCGAAACGCCGGTACCCTTACCGGAGTGCATCAGGACGAGAATCGTCAGCGCCACGGCAGAGATAGCCCAAACGACAAACAGAAGAATCTGGAACGGACCCATAGATAAGCTCCTTAATAGAACAATTCAAACTCCAGTACTGTACCACAACCCCCAACACTCCCCCACCTGCCATTTAGGGACGGGTTAGAAATGGCAGAAATACCAAAAAGGGAGTCGTCCGGTTGTGGACAACCCCCTTACTAGAAAACGGTATTTGTTTTCTATTAGGCCTCGGTGGCGAGCACGCGACCCGTCATCTCGGCGGAAGGCTCAATACCAGCCATGGTGAGCATAGTCGGAGCGATATCGGAAAGACGGCCGTCCTCGATACCGGTGAGCTTGGCCTTATCATCAACGATGATGAACGGCACGCGGTTGGTGGTGTGAGCCGTAAACGGATGCTTGGAACCGTCGGAAGCAACGTCAAACATGTGATCGGCGTTGCCATGGTCGGCGGTAATCAGCGCAAAGCCGCCCTTAGCGAGAATCGCCGGGACAACCTTGGACAGAGCATCGTCAACAGCCTCGACGGCCTTAACGGCGGCGTCGAAGACACCGGTGTGACCAACCATGTCGCAGTTCGCGAAGTTCACGATGTAGAAATCAGCGCGATCCTCGTTGATTGCGGCGACGAGCTTCTCAGTAACCTCGGGAGCGCTCATCTCGGGCTGCAGATCGTAGGTAGCGACCTTGGGGGAAGCGACGAGCACGCGCTCCTCGCCCTCCTTGGGCTCCTCGATGCCACCGTTGAGGAAGAACGTCACGTGAGCGTACTTCTCGGTCTCGGCGGTGTGCAGCTGCTTCAGGCCATTGGCTGCGATGACGTCGGCCAGAACGTTCTCGGGGAACGTCTTGGGGAAGGCGACCTCGACGTCAAACGTCGGATCGTACTCGGTCATCGTCACAAAGTGGGAAAGCTTGATCTGCTCGCGCTCAAAGCCGTCGAACTCCTTGTCCGTGAACACGCGAGTCATCTGACGAGCGCGGTCGGGACGGAAGTTGAAGAAGATGGCCGCGTCGCCCTCGTGAATGCCCTCGTTGTGGGCAGCGAAGGGCTCGACGAACTCGTCGCCGCGCGGATCCTTCTCGTAGTAGGCCTTGATACCGGCAACGGGGTCGGTATCGGCATCGGACGCGTTGACCATGACGTCGTAGGCACGCTGGATGCGCTCCCAGCGGTTGTCGCGGTCCATGGCCCAATAGCGGCCCGAAACGGTGGCAACGCGAGCGTCGCAACCGGTCTCCTCGGAGATCTTAGCCAGGAAAGCGCAGAACTCGCTCATGTAGCCGGCACCGGATTGCGGGTCGACGTCGCGGCCATCCATGAAGGCGTGGACGCGAACGGTCTTGACGCCATGCTGGGCAGCCATCTTGACCAGAGCCTCGACGTGGTTCATGTGAGAATGAACACCGCCAGGGCTCATAAGGCCCATGAGGTGCAGGGTCTTGCCTTCGGCCTTGACGTCGTCCATAGCCTTGACGAAGACCTCGTTCTTGGCGATGGAGCCGTCCTTGATGGCGTTGTTGATGCGCGAAAGCTCCTGGAACACGATGCGGCCGGCACCGATGTTGAGGTGACCCACCTCGGAGTTGCCCATCTGGCCGTCGGGAAGGCCCACGTCCTCGCCCGAAGCACCGAGCGTGGTGTGAGGATACTTCTCGTACAGGCTATCAAGGAAGGGCGTCTTGGCAGCGGCGACGGCGTTCTCGCCATCAGCCGGAGCAAGGCCGCAGCCATCCATGATGATCAGGAGTGCAGGAAGATGACGCTGTGCCATATGTCCTACTCGCCTGCCTTGACGACCATAGAGGCGAAGTCGACAGCCTTGAGCGAAGCGCCGCCCACGAGGGCGCCGTCAACGTCGGGCTTGGCGACGAGCTCGGCAATGTTGCCGGGCTTAGCGGAACCACCGTACAGGACGCGGATACCGTCGGCGAGCTCCTCGCCAAACATCTCCTTGAGGGTCTCACGGATAGCGCCGCAGACCTCCTGGGCGTCCTCAGCGGTAGCGGTCTTTCCGGTGCCGATGGCCCAGATGGGCTCGTAGGCGACGACGACCTGCTTGGGGCAGGTGATCTCAAGACCAGCAAGGCCAGCCTTGACCTGGTTCACGACGTGCTCGACATAGGTGCCAGCCTCGCGGACCTCGAGGGACTCGCCGCAGCAGAAGACGGGAACAAGACCGGCGGCAACGAGGGCCTTGGCCTTCTTGTTCTGGTCCTCGTCGGTCTCGTGGAAGTAGTCGCGACGCTCGGAGTGGCCGATGATGCAGTAGGTGCAGCCAGCGGACTTGAGCATGTCGCAAGAGGACTCACCGGTGAAGGCACCCTTGGCCTCCCAGTACACGTTCTGTGCACCGAGGGCGATGGGGGCAGCCTGAATGCGGTCATGAACCGTGGTGATGTCAATGGTCGGAGGGCAGACGAGCACCTCGACGCCAGCCGGAACCTCGGGCAGAGCCTGAGCCAGCTCGTCGGCAAGCTTGGCGGCCTCAGCGACGTCGTTGTTCATCTTCCAGTTACCAGCGATAAGAAGGGTGCGATTAGGCATCGAGAAGCGCCTCCACTCCGGGCAGGGCCTTACCCTCGACGAGCTCCATGGAAGCGCCACCACCGGTGGAGATCCAGCTCATCTTGTCGGCCAGGTTGAACTTGTTGACAGCCGCGACAGAGTCGCCACCGCCGATGATCGAGGTGCAGTCGGCCTCGGCGACGGCCTCGGCGATAGCCTGGGTGCCGTGAGCGAAGTTGTCGAACTCGAAGACACCCATGGGGCCGTTCCAGAACACGGTCTTGGCACCCTTGACGGCCTCGGCGTAAAGTTCCTCGGTCTTGGGGCCGATGTCCATGCCCTCACGATCGTCGGGGATAGCGTCGGAAGCGACAACCTCGGGGACAGCGTCCTCGCCAAAGTGATCGGCAACGCGGTTGTCGATGGGGAGCAGGATCTTGACGCCCTTCTCCTCGGCCTTCTTGAGCATCTCGCCAGCGCGCTCGACCCAGTCCTCTTCCTTGAGGGACTGACCGACGGTCAGGCCCTGAGCCAGGAAGAAGGTGTAGGCCATGCCGCCACCGATGATCAGGGTATCAGCGGAGTCGATGAGGTGATCGAGAACGCCGATCTTGGAGGAAACCTTGGAACCGCCGACGATAGCGACGAAGGGGCGCTCGGGCTCGGCGAAGATGCCGGTCAGCGTGTCGACCTCCTTCTCGAGCAGGAAGCCGGCGACGGCAGGCAGGTAAGCGGCGGGACCCACGACGGAACCCTGGGCGCGGTGAGCGGTACCGAAAGCATCGAGAACGAAGACGTCACCATAGGAAGCGAGCTTCTTGGCGATCTCGGGGTCGTTCTTCTTCTCACGCTTGTCAAAACGGACGTTCTCGAGAACGAGGACCTTGCCCGGCTCGACGGCGGCAACAGCCTCAGCAGCCTTCTCGCCGTAGGTGTCGGCGACAAAGGCAACATCGAGACCAGAGAGCTCAGCGAGCTTCTTGGCGACAGGCTCAAGGGAGAGCTCGGGCTGGAAGCCGGTGCCATCGGGACGGCCGAGGTGGCTCATGAGGATGACGCGAGCGTTGTGCTCAACGAGGTAGTTGATGGTGGGCAGGGCAGCCTTGATGCGGGTGGTGTCGCCAACGACGCCATCCTTGATAGGCACGTTGAAGTCAACGCGGACGAGAACGCGCTTGCCGTCGACATCGATGTCACGGACGGTCTTCTTGGTAAAGGCCATGTTTGCTTCTACCTTTCGTACGTGTCTGCCTCCCATTACGGCAGACGATTTCCTATAAAAAGGGCGCGACCCTAGGGTGTAAGCCCTATGAGGCCGCGCCCTTCTTTAGACGCTCAACGAGCTATTCGCTAAAAGCTAAATTAAGCAACGAACTTCTCGAAGTACTTGATGGTGCGGACCATCTGAGAAGTGAAGGAGTTCTCGTTGTCGTACCAAGAGGTCACCTGGACGAGGCTCTGGCCGTTGCCCAGCGGGTTGACCATGGTCTGGGTGGCGTCGAAGAGCGAGCCGTAGGTCATGCCGACGATGTCGCGAGAAACGATCTGGTCCTCGTTGTAGCCGAAGGTCTCGGGGATCTGCTCAGAGTAGGCCTTCATCGCGGCGTTAACGCCCTCGACGGTGACCTCCTTGTTGACCACAGCGTAGAGGTTGGTGAGGGAGCCGGTGGGCGTAGGAACGCGCTGAGCAGCGCCGATGAGCTTGCCGTTGAGCTCGGGGAGCACGAGGCCGATGGCCTTGGCAGCACCAGTGGTGTTGGGGACGATGTTGACGGCGCAGGCGCGGCTACGACGCTTGTTGCCCTTGCGCTGCGGGCCGTCGAGCGGCATCTGGTCGCCGGTCCAGGCGTGAATGGTGGTCATGATGCCGGACACGATGGGAGCGAAGTCGTTCAGACCCTTGGCCATCGGGGCGAGGCAGTTGGTGGTGCAGGAAGCAGCGGAGATGATGTTGTCCTCAGCGGTCAGCGTCTCGTGGTTGACGTTGTACACGATGGTGGGCAGATCGCTGCCGGCCGGAGCGGAGATGACGACCTTCTTGGCGCCAGCGTTGATGTGGGCCTGAGCCTTAGCCTTGCTGGTGTAGAAGCCGGTGCACTCGAGAACGACGTCGACGTCGAGGTCGCCCCAAGGCAGGTTGTTGGCGTCGGCCTCCTTGTAGATCTTGATCTCCTTGCCGTCAACGGTGATGGAATCCTCGCCAGCAACGACCTCGTGATCGCGAGCGTAGTTGCCCTGCGTGGAGTCGTACTTCAGCAGGTAAGCGAGCATATCGGGAGAGGTGAGGTCGTTGATAGCGACGATCTCGGAGCCCTCATGACCGAACATCTGACGGAAAGCCAGACGACCGATGCGACCGAAGCCGTTAATAGCAACCTTTACTGCCATTGTGTCTCCTTTCGTAAGGCCCCCGCAAGCTACAGCGCCCGCCGTTGAGGCCCACAAACTAACCACTCGCCTAATATACCTTTTTTTTGACTTGAATTTCACGAGAATAGTCGAAATTGAAAATCAAATTTACGTTAAAACGTTTTAAAGAATAAAATAGCAGCTAAATCCGTATATAAGTCGATACTATAAACTACCTGTTTGCTTCAATGAGCTTTTCAAGCCTCAAAACTCGATGGTAGAGGGCCGACTTCGACAAGGGAGGGTCAGCCATCTCCCCTAAATCACGCAGCGACAGATCGGGATAGCGCTCGCGCAGGTCGCAAAAGACCGCCAAGGCATCCGGAAGCGCATCGCGAAGGCCGCGCTGCTCGAGCTCATCGATAAGCGCAAGCTGATGCTGGGCAGCACCGGCGCTTCTGGTCTGGTTGGCAAGCTCGGCGTTCACGCGACGGTTCACATCGTTCTTAACCAACTTGACCGCGCGCGCCTCCTCAATCTCGGCAACGCTGCGCTTGGCACCAATCAGCTTTAATAGATGCTCGATTTCCTCGGCGCTCTTAATGTACACGGCATATGACCCCCGCCGCGCATTAACACGAGCATGGACCCCAATCTGCCCCAACAGGTCGCAAAGCCCCTTGGCATATTGCTCACCCTGCACCGCGATCTCCAAATGGAAATCGCCGCGTGGATCGGCCACGAAGCCGCCCGCGATGAGCGCGCCGCGGATGTAGGCAAGCCTGCAGCAGGGACGGGCAACGATGTGTCGGGGAACACCAGCGACGAGCCCTCCTCTGCGGTCTAGAATGCCCAGCAGCACCAGAGCCTTGTCCAAGTCGGGTTGATCGGGCAGGGTAATGAGATAGTTACGGACCTTATGCAAGACCGATTTACGAACGGTGAATTCCGTTTTGAGCTTAAGGATGCGATGCGTCAGCGTGATCATCGTGCGCGCGACGGCTCCCGTCTCGGTCGCGACCGTCAAACGATACCGCCCGGAGCCGGCCAACGAAAGCGTACCGCTCACACGCGTCAGGGCGGCAAGCGTCGACAAATCGCAGTATTCACATTCGGGTTCGCAGCGCGCAAGCTCGTCGCGCACCTCAGCGGTAAACGACATGCAGGCCTATGCCTTCGTGTTGGCGCGCGACAGGTCGCGGTGGGAGATGCTCACGTGATACTGGGCGCCTTCCAGGTAACGGGCCGTGGCCTCGGCAATGGCGACGCTACGGTGCTGTCCGCCCGTGCAGCCGATGGCGATAGAAAGCTGCGGCTTACCCTCCGCGATATAGCCCGGCATCACCGTATCGAGCAGCTGTGTCCAAGCCTTCCAAAACTCCTGCGTCTTGGGGTGGTCCAGAACAAAATCGGAGACCTTTTTATCGAGACCGGTCATCGTGCGCATCTCGGGATCGTAAAACGGATTGGGCAGGAAGCGGACGTCGATCATAATGTCCGCCTCGACGGGCATGCCGTGCTTAAAGCCAAACGAGAACACATGGACGTCCATGAGCTGTTGGTCGGACAGCTCGGAAAATGCCATACGTAGCTTGTTGCGCAGCGCAGAGGTGCGCAGACGACTCGTGTCGATTATCATATCGGCTCGATCGCGCACGCCCTGCAGCTGAAGGCGCTCGCGCTGAATGGCATCGGCCGTAGTCTCCCCCGGCTTGGCAATGGGATGACGGCGGCGATTTTCGCTGTAGCGACGAATCAGCACCTCGTCAGAAGCCTCCAGGAACACGATGTCGCAGCTCATCTCGCGCTCTTCGAGCGCGGCGACCGCATCGAGCAGCTCATCGAACAAGCCCTGGCTACGCAAATCGCAGGTGACGGCGAGATGCCTGCCCACGCCCGTATTGATGCCGACGAGCTCGGCAAGCTGGGCGATGAGACGCGGAGGCAGGTTATCAATGCAAAAATAGCCCATGTCCTCGAACACGTGCATGGCCTGTGTGCGGCCCGATCCGGACATTCCGGTGATGATGACGATATCGGGGATGCGCTCCGAGCGCTCCGCCGCATCCATGGCATCTCCCTTTTGCATGTGCTGCCTCCCAAAAACAAGCGCGGGACCCAGCAACCCGGATCCCGCGCGGTCAATTGCCTATATTGAGTATACCGCCCCGAGCGGATACGAGGCCTGTCTTACGCCTCAAGCGCAGCCTTGAACCAACTCGTAATACTCGTGGGGTGCGTGATGGCGGTGCCGACGACAACGGCCCAGGCGCCAGCATCGATCGCAGCGCGAGCCTCCTCGGGCGTGTGCACGCGGCCCTCGCAGATGATGGGAAGACCGGGGAATTCCTCGGTCGCCTGACGCAGGAGTGGCAGGTCGGGGCCATCGGCCATGGTGCAGTCGATGGCGGCGACGCCGTGAGAAAGCGTGGTGGATACCAGGTCAAAGCCCATATCAACCGCACGGCGAATGTCCTCGATGGTGGCACAATCCGCCATCAGGAGCACACCCTCCTCGTGCAGCGGGCGGAAGGTATCCTCGACGGTCTTGCCATCGGGACGCGGACGATCGGTGGCGTCGATCGCCACGATATCGGCACCGGCAGCAACGCAGGCGCGAGCGTGACGCAGCGTCGGCGTGATGTAAACGCCCTCGTGTCCATCCTTCCACAGGCCGATGACGGGAACCTCACAGCGACCCTTAATAGCGGCAATGTCGGCAAGGCCCTGACAGCGAATGGCGGCGGCGCCGCCAAGCTCGCAAGCGCGAGACATTTGAGCCATGGTCTCGGGCGTACGAAGCGGCTCGCCCATATACGCCTGAACGCTCACGACGAGCTTGCCCTTCAGGGATTGAATCAAAGGATCGACGGTCATAAGGCTGCAACCTTTCTCAGAACAGCCTCCCGAGGCGTGCTGTCTCGGGAGGCTCCTACAGCAGATACGTTTACTTCAACGAGGCAAGAAGATGCTCAGCGGCACCGATGAGCGGAGCATCGCCCTCCAGAGAACCGATGAGGATCGGCGTGTCCTGAAGCGGATCGAGCGCCTGGCTGGCATAGCCCTCGTGCACCGAATCCTTCCACGTCTGCGAACGCCAATCGGGACCTTGGTGAATCACGCCGCCCGAAAGCACGATGACCTCAGGGTCCAGGATGTTAGCGAGCGAGCCCAAGCTGGCGCCCAGCGCAAAGCCGGCGTCATGGATGACCTCGGTCGCCTTTGCGTCGCCAGCACGACACAGGTCGTTCACGTCGCGACCGACCGAAGGACGGCTGGGGTCAACTCGACCGAAGCGTTCGTCGTACATACGGCCAATCGAGGTGCCCGAAGCAACAGACTCAAGATGGCCGGAACGCCCGCAGGCGCAGGGAATGCCGGCGGCAGCCGAGCACTCGATGTGGCCCATATGACCGGCAGCACCATGGAAGCCCTGCATCACGCGGCCGTTCTCGACATATGCGCCACCGATGCCCGTACCGATTCCCAGGCACAAGACGGAGAACTTGCCCTTGCCGACGCCCCAGTGGGCCTCGCCCAGAGCATGAGCCTGCACGTCGCCCACAACGGCAACGGGAAGACCAAGGTCCTCGCGCAGACGCGGCCCCAACTGAACGCCGGACCAGCCGGGCATGATCTCATTGGCATAAGCAATGGCGCCCGTCTTGGGATCGACGACGCCTGCGGCACCGATACCGACACCGAGAACCTCGACATCGGGATTCGCCTCAAGAGCGGCCTTGATAGACGCCTCGATACGCTGGAAGACGGCCTCGCCGCCCTCCTGGGCCTCGGTAGGAACCTCGGCCTCAAAAACGGGATGGGGCACACTACCGTCAGCCGGGTACTCCATGATGGCAGTCGCAATTTTAGTTCCGCCGATATCGACAGAGCAGACGTACTTGTTCTCCATGTCGCTCTCCTTCGGAGATAAAAACAACTACAGGAAATGCGCCGTCAGGCTAGCCGTCACAGCGCAGTAAAGGTTTTCCAGGTGTCCGAGATCGCCGAGAAACCGTGTGGCCATTGACCTAATGGGTCATGGCCACACGGTTGAACGGCGAGGTCGGGTGCCTGGGAAAGCTTTACAGGAGACCGTTGTCCTGAAGGACCTTCCTAATCGCCTCGACGTTCTCGCCGGTCATGGCCTTCACCGGGCGCGGCATGGTCGGGCTGTCGAAGATGCCCATGAGGTTCATAGCGGTCTTGAAGGCGCCGACGCCACCGGCATAGCCCTGGACGCCCGAGGTGACGTCCCAGATGTGCGAAATCTCATTGAGGCGATCCTGCTCGGCCTTGACGGTAGCCCAGTCGCCGGCCTGAGCGGCCTTCCACTGGCGCACGTAGCCCTCGGGCTCAACGTTGGCAAGGCCCGGGACAGAACCGTCGGCGCCACCGAGGTAAGCGCCGTCGACAACAACCTCGTGACCGGTGAGGATGCTCATCGGATGGCCGTTCTTCTCGTTCTCCTGAACGAGATAGCGGAACGAGATGTCATCACCCGAGGAATCCTTGACGCCAGCAAGGACGCCCTCGGCGCCGAGCTTGGCAAGGAGCTTCCAGGGGAGCTTGGTGTGAACGCAGACGGGAATGTCATAGGCAAAGATGGGCAGGTCGAGCTCCTCGTGCAGGATGCGGAAGTGCTCCTCGACCTCGGTCATGCCCTGCAGGGCATAGAACGGGCAGGTGGCGACAAGCGCATCGGCGCCCAGCTCCTGAGCGACCTTACCGTGCTCGATCATGCGCTCGGTCTCGGTATCGATGATGCCGACCAGGACGGGCACGCGGTGGTCGACGATACGAACGGCCTCGGCGATGATCTGGCGACGACGCTCATCGGTGGAGAAAACGACCTCGCCCGAAGAGCCCAGGAAGAACAGGCCATCGACGCCGGCATCGATCATGCGGTTGATGCTGCGCTCAAAGGAGGCAACGTCGAGCTGGTGGTCTTCGGTATCGGGAACAACGACGGGAGGGATAACGCCGGTGAATTTCTGAGTTGCCACAAGAATCTCCTTAGTTGTCTGGCGGGCGGCCCTATGCCACCCACTCTTGTTGGCAGTGTCCAGGCCGTCTAGGCCAAAGAACACGGGTAGAACGTTTGGTTAAAAAAGTCGATGACTTCGTTTTCGAACGCATTGATGCGCTCATGAGCGTATTTGGCATAGATGATATGCCTCCGGTCACACTCAAGACCGTTGAAAACGGCAAACTGGCCCTTGGGATCGCACACGGCATCCATGAGCGATGTGCCCATGAGCACCGATCCACGCACCCGAGACGACAACGCCTCGAGGCCACCGGGAAGCGGGTTGGAAACCACCGTGCAGGCGAGGCCCCGCTCGTCCAGAGCAGAAACCGCCAGCGCGACTCCGCCGCCAAGGCCCTCGCCCCATGCAAAGATGCGGTCGGGGTCCATGCCGTTAAGACTGCGAGCGACCTTCGCCAACGCACAGCCCCAACGAACGCGTTCGACAAAAGCAGGAGAGGCAATCCCCTGCTGCAGCTCGCTGGATCCAATCGCCTCATCGTCCAGCGCAAGCACGGCATATCCCATGGCCGCAAACCTCGTCATGTGATGCCATCCCCGCACGGGTCGGTCGATGTCGTGAAACATCAGACATAGCGGCACAAGCTCGGATGCTCGGGCGCGACCGGCAGGCTCGATCAAACGTGCGTGGACCACATCGCCACCAAGCTCAAAGGAAACCTCGGAGTAGCGGGCATACGGATTGGCGAAATCGATCGCCGTAATACTCGGCCCGCAAACCTCAAGGTCCGAAGCGGCTATCTCTAATTCGGAAACATCCGCAGAAGCATCACCGCGCCAATCCCGGAAATCAGCGAGCCTTGACGAGACCGTTCCGGGAATCCCCACAAGGTCGGAGACAATCAGCTCATTGACATTGCTCTCGCACTTAGACATGAGCCTCCCCTCCCTTGCAGAAAAACGGAATGATCAGATCGTCAAAATCCTGAATCTCCTCGTGGCCAAAGCCTTCAAAGAACTCATGACGCTTTTCACAGGTCAGGTTGTTATAGACCGCAAACTGCGTCGCTGGCGGACAGACGGTATCGGCTGTGCCGGTGCCAAACAGCACGGGGCATTTGACCATAGGGGCAAAGTTCTTGGAATCGAAGTACGCCAGCTTGGCATAGGCTTCGTCGATACGAGTCGAGTCCTCGTCAAACCAGCGAGACCAATAGCGCAGGCCCTCGTAGGCAATGTCGTCGGCATCCAAATCCCAGACCAGGCGGAAATCCGACAGGAAGGGATAGAGGATGGCGGCGCGATTGATAAGCTCGCTGTTAAGTGCACAGGTCGCAATGCCCAAACCGCCGCCCTGCGACGCGCCGTTCACAAACACACGGGCAAGATCGATGCCCTCGAGCTCGCGAACGATGCGGCACAGGATGCGAATATCTTGGTGCAAGCGGACATAGTAGAGGTTGGCCGGATCACCGTCGATACCGGCGACGATATGGCCCGCGACCGTTGTGCCCTCAAATCCACCAATGTCCTCGGAGGGACCTCCTTGGCCGGGGCAGTCGAGGGCGATGAGTGCCATGCCCATGCCCGCAAACGACGCCTGCTCGAACCAGCTGCGGCTTGCACCCGGATAGCCGTGGAACTGTAACACCAGCGGCACGGGCTCGTCCGAAACCGGCTTGAGATACTTGGCATGCAGGCGGGCGCCGCACATGCCGGTATACCAGAGGTCAAAAAACTGGCAGGTCGCAGTATCGGCAATCGATGCCGCCTCGACCGCATAGTCGATCTTGACCGCGTCGGCCTCGGCCATGCGATCCTTCCAAAAGAGATCGAAATCTGATGGACGGGGCATGGCGCCTCGATATTCACCAAATTGATGTTGTAGCTCCTGAGCACTTGGCATGGCTCGTGAACCCAACCTTTCGAAATCGCAACGGAGGTGCGCCCGGCAAGGGAACCGGGCGCACGGGAGGGAAAGCGAGGCTACTCGCCGAGCTTGGGATGCAGCAGCGACGGCGCAGCGCCGAGCAGCATCTTGGTGTAGGGGTCCTGGGGGTGCTGGAAGACCTGCTTGGCCTCGCCCTGCTCGACGATCTTGCCGCCATTCATAACGATGATGTCGTCAGAGATATAGCGGACCGTTTGGATGTCATGGCTGATGAACACCATGGCCAGGCCGAGCTCCTTCTTAAGGTCGGTCAGCAGGTTCAGAATCTGCGCGCGGACCGAAACGTCCAGAGCCGAGGTGGGCTCGTCGGCGATGATGGCATCGGGGTTCAGCGACAGGGCACGGGCAATTGCGACGCGCTGGCGCTGGCCGCCCGAAAGCTGGCCGGGAAGAACCTCGGCGGCGGAGCTGGGCAGACCGGTGAGCTCCAAGAGCTCCTTGACGCGCTTCTCCTGCTCGGCCTCGGTACCCAGGTTGTGGACGCGCATGGGGTCGAGCAGTTGCTCGCGAACGACCATGCGGGGGTTGAGTGCCGTGGCCGGGTTCTGGAACACGACCGAGATGACGCGACCCATGTGGCGACGGTCCTCGGCGGTACGCTTGGTAACGTCCTTGCCCTTAAAGTAGACCTTGCCGCTCGTGGGGGCCTGCAGGCCGCACATGACGTTGGCGGTGGTGGACTTACCGCAACCGGACTCGCCGACGATGCCGATCGTCTGACCGGGCATGAGCCTAATCGTTACACCCTGGACGGCGTGAACCAGGTTAGGGTGCAGAATCGAGCCGGTACGGGTCCTAAAGGTGACGTGGACGTCATCAAGGAAGATGATCGGCTCGACGCCGTTGACTGCGGTCTCGCTCATCTACATCACCTCCGCGTGAGGGGTCAAACCATTTGCCTTGAGCACCTCGTCGGGGAGCTCGGAATAGAAGTGCTCGGTGCCGGGCACGCGCTTGAAGACCGGACGGGTGTCCAGGCCAATACGCGGATGGCTCGAGCGGGGCGCGAAGCGATCGCCCTTGGGGAAATCGCGCGGGCTCGGAACGGCGCCGGGCACCTGGTGCAGGCGGCCCGAACCGCTCTCGATGGACAGGACGGAACCCAGAAGACCGCGGGTGTACTCGTGGATCGGGTTGGTGAGCAGCTCCTTGGTGGGCGCCTGCTCGATAACCTGACCGGCGTACATCACCGTGATGTTATGGGCGACCTCGGCGACCAGCGCCAGGTCATGCGAGACGAAGATCATGGCAAAGCCGAGCTTGGCCTGAAGGTCGTTGAGCAGCTTGATGACCTGCTTCTGGACGGTAACGTCCAGAGCGGTCGTGGGCTCGTCGCAGATGACCAGCTTGGGGTCGCGGGTAAGGGCCATAGCGATCAGGACACGCTGACGCTGGCCACCGGAAAGCTCATGCGGGTAGCTCTCGAGCGTACGCTTGGGGTCGAGGCCCACGAGCTCCAGGAGTTCCTCGGCGCTGCGGGTGCCGCCGCGCTTGGTGAGCTGCTTCATCTGGGCAGAGATGAGCATGGAGGGGTTGAGCGAGGACAGGGCGTCCTGATAGACCATAGCGATATCGGTACCGCGCAGGCCGAACCACTCCTTCTTGCTCATCTTGAGCAGGTCGCGGCCCTCCCAGAGGACCTCGCCGGAAAGGTGCTCGTCATCGTCGGTCAGGCCCATGATGGCCAGCGTGGTGATGGACTTACCGCAACCGGACTCGCCCACCAGGCCCATGGTCTGACCAGGACGGACGTCAAAGTTGACATGGTCGACGACGTTGATATCGCCGTGATGCTCAAACTGAATGCAGAAGTCACGGACCGAGAGAATCGGTTCGACAGACTCGTCGGGCACATGGCGATCGTCACGCTTGAGCTCGACATCGCGCAGGGCGCCAAGGCGAGCGGAGAGGGACTGGGCCTGCTCCTTGTAGGCGCGAACGGGGTCGGAGACCAGCAGGTCGGCCTCGCGACGCTTGGAGGAATCGGTCGGATCCAGGGCGGCGGAGGGAGCAGCGGCCATGGCGTCGGTAATGCCCTCGGAGAGGATGTTGAGCGCCAGGCAGGTGATCATGATGGCCAGGCCCGGGAACAGCGCCTGCCACCAACGGCCGGCGAGCACGCCGCCGCGGGCGTCGGCGAGGATGTTGCCCCAGGTAGCGGTGGGCTCCTGGATACCAGCGCCGATGAAGGTCAGCGAGGCCTCGAAGATGATGGCGTCGGCGACCAGGGTAACGGTGAAGACCATGATCGGGGCGATGCAGTTACGCAGAACATGCTTGATCAAAATCCACGGAGCCTTGGCGCCGGAAACGATGACCGCGCGGACATAGTCCTCGCCGTACTCGGACACGATGTTGGCGCGCACGATACGGGCAATCTGCGGAGTGTACATAAAGCCGATGGCGAAGATGATCGACGGCACGGAGTTGCCCAGGATGGAGACGAAGACGGCCGCGAGGGCGATGCCCGGGATGGACATGATGATGTCCAGGATACGCATGATCGTCTCGGAAACGGCCTTGCGCGAAACCGCCGCAAGGGCGCCCACGACCGAGCCGCAGACCAGAGCCATGGCAGTGGCGCCAAAGCCGATAATCAGCGAGTAACGACCACCGTAGAGCATGCGCGACAGAATGTCGCGACCCTTATCGTCGGTACCGAAGATAAATCCGTTGCCGGGAGCCTGGCGAGCCGTAAAAATCTCGACCGGGCTATAGGGGGCAAGAAGGGGCGCCAGAATCGCAGTCAGGGCGACCAGCACCAACACGACGGCGGCAATCTTAGAAGACAGCGTCATCTTCTTCCAGCCACCGAGCTTGAGCCCCTTGGAGGCAGCCTTCTCGAGCTGCTCGGTTTGCTTCTCTCGAATCTTTACCATAATCTACACCGTCCTGATGCGCGGGTTGATGAGCAGGTAGAGCATGTCAACCACGATGTTGATGATGATGAAGGCAAGAGCAACGACGATAACGACGCCCTGAACCAGGTTCGCCTCGTTGCCCTGAACGCCCTGCAGAATCGCGGTGCCCATGCCGGGGAGGTTGAAGATAACCTCGATGACGACGGCGCCGCCCATGAGGTAACCGATCTTAAGACCGAGGGTGGTGACCGGGGTGATCAGCGCATTGCGAAGAACGTTGATGCCGACGACGACCTTCTCGGGAACGCCGGCGCCGCGAGCCATACGGACATAATCCTTATCGAGCTCCTCGACCATGGCGGTACGCACGATACGAGTCATCTGGCCCGTCAGCGGAAATGCCAAGGCGATAGCGGGCATGATCATACGTCCCAGATAGCCAGCCGGATTCGTGGTGAAGTGAGGCAGAGCACCCGATGCCGGAAGCACCTTAAGGTAGGAAGAGAACAGCAGGATCAACAGAACGGCAAGCCAGAACGACGGGGTTGCCAAGCCGGCGATGGAAAAGACGCGGATCACTTGGTCCGGCCATTTGTCGCGATACAGTGCCGCGATGACGCCGAGTAAAAACGAAACGACCGCACCGATGGCAAGGCCGATGAAGGTCAGCTGCATCGTGACGGGCAGGGCCGTGGAGATGCGCTTGGCAACGGAGTTGCGAGCAGCACCATAGGTGCCCATGTCACCATGGATCAAATCGCCCATATAGCGCACGTAGCGCACGGGCCAGGGGTCGTCCAGACCATACTTCTCATGGTACTCGGCAACCGCCTCGGGCGAGGCACCGTCACCCAACGCCGTGTAGGCGGGGTCGGTCTTGGAGAACGACATAAGGAAGAACACCAGGACGGTGACGCCCAATGCCATGATCGGCAGCGCCACAAGACGCCTTCCAATCAAACGTAGCAAGTTGTTCACGTTCTCTCCCCTTTCTTTTGTCGGTAGGACCAACTGGTATATGAGTACGGATACTCATTACAAGACCCGAGCGACATCGAGGTCGCCCGGGTCTTTGTTTCAACTATGAGGATACGGTCCCAACGACCGACATCCTGCATACAGACTCAAGCGAGTCTTACGCCTTGACGGTCGCAACGCCCCTGAAGGACATGCTCGTCGTGCCGATGCCCTTGAAGCCATCGAGGGCCTCGCCGTTGGGCGCAGTGGACGGATCGTCCCAGGAAGCGGAGACGGTCTTGACGTGGACAACGGGGTACAGAACGGCGTTGTCGGCAATGATGTCGAAGCACTCGTTCCACTTCTTCTGCTGCTCATCGCCCTCAGCGGCAAGAGCCTCGTCCATGAGACCGTGGAGCTTCTGCCACTCAGCGGACTCCTTCCACGGGCAACGGGTCTGCATCCAGACGTTGTCGCCGTACCACCAGTTGAGCAGCAGGTCGGGGTCGGCGCCGAAGCAGGAAGGATCGCCAGGGGCAAGGAGGATATCGTAGGCCTCGCCGCCGTCGATGGCAGCGTAGGTGGCCGGCGAGGTATCGGTCTGGATGGTCACATCGAAGCCGAGAGCGTCGAGGTCATTCTTGACCTGGGCGGCCATGCCCTTAATCTGCTCGTTGTCGGTGGTGCGCAGGGTAATGGCACCCGGGGTGATGCCAGACTCCTCGATGAGCTTCTTAGCCTTCTTGGCGTCGGTCTTGTACACCGTGGAAGCCTCATGATAGTTGGTGAAGCTCTTGGGCAGGTAGCAGCTGGCAGCGGTGGCAAGGCCGGCGAAGGTGTTGCTGACCATCTTCTCGGTGTCGAGCGCATACATGACAGCCTGACGGACCTTGACGTTGTTCCAAGGCTCCTTGGCGACGTTGAACATGATGAAGCGGGTGCCGAAACCCTGAACGTTATCGATCTTGCAGCCGGCGCTCTCGAGCTGGTCGACGGCGTCAGCGGTAACGAGCTCCATAACGAGCGTGGAGCCCTCCTGCTGAGCGGTAACGCGAGCGGTGGGGTCGGTCAGGATGCTGTACTGGATCTTCTTATCCTCGGCAGCATACTCACCGTTGTACTCGGGGTTGGGAACCAGGGTGATCTCGGTATCGGAGATAGAGTCGTACATCCAGGGGCCGGAGCCGATCGGCTGCTTGGCGCGATCCTCCTCGGTCTGGGTGGCCGGGGTAACGCGGACGATGGCCAGACGATCCTTGAGCAGGGAGAAGTTGGGGACCTTGGTCTTGACCGTCACGGTGCTGGCGTCCTTGGCCTCGATGGACTCGAAGGGCTGGAAGAACGGAGCATAGGTAGCGGAAGCGGCGCAAGCGGTGTAGGAGGCAACGACATCGTCAGCGGTGACCTCGGTGCCATCGGAGAACTTGGCGCCCTTGCGGATGGTGACCTCGAAAGTGGTGTCGTCCACAGACTTGGGATCGTCGGTGGCGAGCTCTTTGAAGGTGCTGTAGTCGTGGTAATCGATGCCGTAGAGGCCCTCGACGACGTGCCAGTTAGCACCCAGGCCCACAGCGGAGCCGGTGCTGGCGGGATCGAAGCTGGACGGAGCGTAAGCGGAACCAGCGGTGATCACGCCGCCGCCACGGTTGGCGGAATCGGTGGAACCGGAAGCGGAACCCTCGTCGCTAGAGCTGCCACCGCAGCCGGTGAGACCAAGCCCTGCGACAGCAGCGACGCTGCCGGTGAGGCCGAGGAACGAACGCCTGGACATACCCTTGTTGATGATGGCCATGTCTTCTCCTATCAATAGAGAATCTTACCCGGGAGCGCCTAGACGTGCCCCCGCGCAACTTGCGGACGATATATACCTTACCTACCGACGAACCCAACTGAGGTGCCGCGCTCGGCGACCGATACATACATACGCTTGAACGGTATTTGCTACCGTTCACCGAATTCATTGACAAACGATTCGCCAGACAGTATGTATCGACGAGGTGAGATATCAGTCTTCGTCAACCCGCAGGATAGCAGGGTTGTTCACCATGGCTAGTCAAACGTTTTAGCGTTAATTAAACCCGAAATCGGCTGGTAATCGCCGTGAAATAAATGATTGAAAATCACGCAATCATGTATATCAGTTGTTTAGAGGCGTGTTTAGTTTTCGGATTGCTTTGCCGCCGCCTCGGCGCGCTCGGCATTCCATGCAACGAGCGCCTCGTGAACCGCTTTGGCGACATCGGCAGGAATGCCTCGAACTTCCGCGATCTCTTGCTCGCTCGCCGCGCGCAAACGCTTCATCGAGCCAAAATGGCGCATAAGGGCACGTTTTCTGGTGGGTCCCACGCCTGGAACGTCATCGAGTACCGAAACCGTCATGGCTTTATCGCGCAATTCGCGATGGAACGTGATGGCAAAACGGTGCGATTCATCGCGCACCTGTTTAATTAGATAGAGCGACGCGGACCCGGTCGGCAGCACGACGGGAGTCTCGTCCCAAGGCACGAAAACCTCCTCATCGGCCTTTGCCAAGCCACAAACTGGTATATCGAGCCCAAGAGCCTCAAGTTGCTTGATCGCAGCGGTCAATTGCGGCTTACCGCCATCGACAACGAGCAAATCGGGGCGCGAGCCAAAGCGCTCGTCGGCCATGCGCTCGGGAGCATAACGTCGTCCCAAAACCTCGGACATCGACACGAAGTCGTTTGCCTCGTCCAATTCGGCCTGAATTTTAAAACGACGATACTGACTCTTGTCGGCGCGCCCGTTGGTAAACACCACCATCGAGGCGACCGTAAAGGTGCCATGCAGTGTAGAGATATCGAAGCACTCGATACGCAACGGCGGCGATGGCAGCGCCAACGCACTTTCGAGCTCCAGGAGCGCTTGATTGGTGCGGTCGTCAGCGTACCCCGTTCGCATCATGTAGCGCATGAGGGCATGGCGCGCATTTTTGGATGCCATATCGAGCAGACGGTGCTTTTCGCCACGCTGCGGCCTATGGAGATGGCAGGAACGCTCACGCTTGCCCGCAAGCCACTCCCCCAGCGCTTCCGCATCCTCAAGCTCGACGGAAAGGTTGACCTCAGCTGGAATATCAGCCGTCTCGTCGTAATAGCGCTTAAGAAAGCCCGACTGGAGCTCTTCCTCGTCAACATCAAGACCCTTGTCGAGAATGAACTCGCAGGTGCGAACTGTTCGGCCCTCGCGAACGACGAAGACGCAAGCGGCGGAGATGGTCTCCTCGCGATAGAAACCGATGACATCTATATCGACACTGGAGGGAAAAACGACTTGCTGACGATCGTCCAGACCCCTGATGACCTCCAAACGACGTTTGACGCGTGCCGCGCGCTCAAAGTCGAGCGCCTCAGCGGCATCCGTCATCTCGGAGGTCAGCTCATCGACGACATCCTTGCGATGGCCCGACAAAAAGCGCTCGACACGCTTGACGTTCTTGGCATAGTCTGCCGGGGAAATCACGCCGACACACGCACCCGGGCCGCGCCCGACATGGTAGTCAAAGCAGGGGCGCCCGTTTTGCGCGCAAATCATATTGACGATGTCTTCCTCGCCCTTGTGGGACTCGACGATACGGCGACAACGACGCCACTCCGCACAGGATGCGGAGCAGATGGGGATAACCTTGCGCAGCGTATCTATCGTCTCACGTGCCGCGCGGCTATCGGTATAAGGTCCAAAATAGCGCGTTCCCGGCTTATGACGCTCACGCGTGTATTTGATAGCGGGATACAGGTCGCCCTTTGTAATGGCGATAAAGGGGTAGCTCTTGTCATCCTTGAGGTCGACGTTAAAGTACGGATGGTACTGACCAATCAAATTGCGCTCGAGCACCAACGCCTCGTGCTCGGTCTCCACCACGATATAGTCAAAGCTCGCCACCAGCTGCATCATCAGCGGGATCTTCTGGCGCTCGTCCTGCAGCGTCACGTACTGACGCATACGGGCGCGCAGGTTTTTCGCCTTGCCCACGTAGATGACATCGCCCTTGGCGTCTTTCCAAAGGTAGCAGCCGGGCTGCGTGGGAACGCGCGAAACCTGCTCGGCAAGCGTTGGAATGTTGTCGTGACCGGCCACGCGCACCTACTTGCGACGAATCAGCGCCGAGACCTCGGGCATCTTAAGGACGACGGCAAGGCCAAAGGTAACAGCAAGTGAGACGACACCCGCAACGCAAACGTAGCCAAGAGTAATCAGAATCGAGCCGCCAAGTGCCCCGACAAAGTGCTCAAGCGCCCACATGACGCCGGCGCCTGCGGCAGCACCCAGGCCACCGAGCAAAAGGCCAAAGAAACCGCCATGCAGGATAGATTTAACCTGAAGACCACGCAGACGACGACGCAGCCACCACAGCGAGCAACCGACCAAGATCACGTAGTCGACGACATACGAAAGCGCGATTGCCGGCATACCGAAGCCCAGCACAACGCCAAACAGCAGAACCGAGCCGGCCTGGCCGATGGCGGAATACAGGCAATAGCGGCTATAGGGCTTCATGTCGAGCAAGGCAGAGAAGCTCTTCTGCATCAGCACGACCACGCCGTAGAGCGGCAGCGAGAACGCCAAGTAGACAAGGAACTCGGACACCAGCGCCACGCCGGACTCATCGAACTTGCCAGCGCAGTAGATCATGTTGAGCGGACGCGCGAAGACAATCAGGTACAGCGCGAACGGAACCAGGAAGAACAGCATCTGGGCGACGCCACGCGAAATGCCCGTGCGAACGCTGTCGTAATCCTTCTCCTGTGCGTCGTGAGAGAGCTCGGTATAGAGCGCCGTCGAAAGCGAGGCGGCAATCAGCGCGTAGGGCAGCGTGTACCACAGGCGCGCATAGGCGATGACGGAAGGACCGGTCTCGGGCTGGACCACCAGCGCGGCAGCGTTCGTGATAGAAGTCGAGACAAACATGCACACCGTAGCGAGCAGCGTCGGGATACCGAGCGCAATCGTCTGGCGCAGTGCGGGGTCCTTAAAGTCGATATGGATATGGGGATGCACGCCGTGCTTGCCAAGCGCGGGGATCTGACAAGCCATCTGAACAAAGACACCGAGGGTCGTACCGGCCGCAATCAAGATGATGCCGGCACGTTCGCCAAACTGTGCGGACACGGGCGCAAAGCCCATAAAGCTCGCAATGACGATCACATTGTTGAGGACCGGGGCAAACGTCGACCAGAAGTAGTCGCGGTGTGCGTTGAGAACGCCCGAGAACACCGAGCCCAAACCATAAAACAGAATCTGGATGGCGAAGAAACGGAACATGAACGCAGCGGTATCCATGCTGCCGCCGTCACCCGAAAGGAACGATTGCGTCCAAATAAAGCCCGGAGCGAACACGGTCCCCAGCAACGAAATGCCACCCAGCACCAATAGCAGAATACCGAGCAGGTTGCCCACGTACTCGTTAGAGGCCTCGCGACCCTGCTCACGCCTCACGCCCATGTACACGGGCAAAAACGCCGTCACGAGCATGCCGCCCATCACGAGTTCGTAGAGCATATTGGGCAGGTTGTTGGCGACCTGATAGGAGGACGAGAGCAGCGACATGCCGATAGCGGCCGCCATTGCCCATGTGCGGATAAAGCCGGTGACGCGAGACACGATGGTCAGGATGGTCATAAGCCCGGCGGAACGACCAACCGTGGAGTAGTCCGACGAGCCCATATCATCAGTGCCATCTCGCGACGAAGAAGCTTCGGATGAGGGTGTCTGAGGCGCAGATTCTTTTGCAAAATGAGCTCCGCACTTCAATTCTTCCTGCGGCATCGCTCAGTCCTCTCTCGTAATCGGGGCGACCGTCGCCCCGCAAAATGCAATTAAATCATCGGGTGCAAGCTCAAGCTGATAACCACGCTTGCCTCCCGAAATAAAAATGGTATCCCAAAGGACACATGTCTCATCAATGAGCGTCCGGTAGCGTTTTTTCATACCGACCGGACTGCAGCCGCCGCGAACGTAGCCAGTCGCCGCAAGCAAATCCTTCACATGCATCATGGCCAAGGACTTCTCCCCCGCGGCACGCGCGGCGGACTTTAGATCGAGCTCGTCGGCAACAGGGATGCAGCACACGACATGGTCGTTGGACGGCGTCACGCAGACCAAGGTCTTAAATCCTTGTCCGGGCTCCTCGCCAAGCTGCTCCGAAATCGCGACCCCCAGGCCCGCCGACTCATCACCATCGTCTTCGTACGTATGTAGAACATAGGAAATGCCGGCGCTTTCCAGCTCGCGCATCGCATTGGTTTTTGGCGTCTTTACAGCCTTTGCCATGGCATATCCTTTCCCTCGCATTCGGACACAAGGATTAAGTATATGTCCAATTCGGCTGCATACGTCACTTCGACACAGCAAGCGCCATCGAATCACAAGGAGTCGATGGCGCCCATAAACTGAATCGCCTATTTATTGAGCATCAAGTTGAGCCTGACGCTCCCGGTCACGCCTGAGCAACGGCGCCAAAAACTTGCCCGTATAACTTTGCGGACAGTCCGCAACCTGCTCCGGTGTGCCCGAAACCACGACGGTTCCGCCGCCGTTACCGCCCTCGGGGCCCATATCGATCAGGCGGTCGGCAACCTTGATGACATCAAGGTTGTGTTCAATCACCAGCACCGTGTTGCCCGCATCGACCAAGCGCTGCAGCACATCGAGCAGCTGGCGGACGTCCTCAAAATGAAGGCCGGTCGTCGGCTCATCCAAAATATAGAACGTCTTGCCCGTCTGGCGTCGATGAAGCTCCTTGGCGAGCTTCACACGCTGCGCCTCGCCGCCCGAGAGCGTCGTGGCGGGCTGGCCCAGGCTCACGTAGCCCAAGCCTACATCGTACAGCGTCTGGAGCTTGCGCTTAATCTGCGGGATATTCCCAAAGAAGGCCAGTGCCTCGGTGACGCTCATGTCGAGCACGTCCGAGATGGTCTTACCACGGTAGGTGACCTCAAGCGTCTCGCGGTTATAGCGTTTGCCGCCGCAGACCTCACAGGGGACATAGATATCGGGAAGGAAGTGCATCTCGATCTTAATTTGTCCGTCGCCCTTGCATGCTTCGCAGCGACCGCCGCTCACGTTAAAGGAGAAACGTCCCGGCGAGTAGCCGCGTGCCTTCGACTCCGGTGTGCTCGCAAACAGCGCGCGCAGATCATCCCACAGGCCAATGTACGTAGCGGGATTGGAACGCGGTGTACGGCCGATCGGCGACTGGTCAATGTCGATCACCTTATCGATGCACTCGATACCCTCGAGCTTTTTGTACGGGCCCACAGGGCGCGTCGAACGGTGAATGGCATTCGTAAGGGCAGGCGCAATGGTGTCGGTAACCAGGGAGCTCTTGCCCGATCCCGACACGCCGGTAACAACCGTAAGCGTACCAAACTCGATCTTGGCGGTAACGTTTTTGAGGTTGTTGGCGCGGGCGCCCGTGATCTTAAGGCAGCCGCGACCGGGCTTGCGGCGACGGACCGGGTCCTCGTGCTCGACCCCGGCGCGATGCAGGCCGCGGCAGGCTTCTTCACGGACGGAAATCTTGCAACGCTCAAGGCGCTTTCCCGTACGG
The DNA here is from genome assembly GCA_900553935.1 of uncultured Collinsella sp. Classification (GTDB taxonomy): domain Bacteria; phylum Actinomycetota; class Coriobacteriia; order Coriobacteriales; family Coriobacteriaceae; genus Collinsella. The sequence continues at coordinate 224 of USFK01000005.1, read as the reverse complement.
CAATTTTGATGAGCGTCGGCGGCTGCCTCGATCCGGAATTTACGGACGCGAGCTTCGATTTTAACGAGCAGTACCTCGGCATTGCCATGCGCCAGTCGACCGGGCAGCTTGCTGCCCAGCAGGTGCAGGCTCTGCTTGCTGACTATCTCGGCAGGGCTTACGTGACGGCGCATTTCTCCGAAAAGGCCAAGCAGGACGTGGAGGAAATGATCGGCGAGTTTATC